>JAZSJI010000170.1:0-14292 GCA_045534235.1 Candidatus Flemingiibacterium sp.
CTTAACCGCGCAATGTTCGTTACCATTCTCCACCGTCTTGAGGGTACTCCCGATAAGGGCAACGCAACCTTCAAGGACGTTGATACCGGCTCTTGGTACAACAAGGCAGTCGCTTGGGCGGCTTCCGAGGGTATCGTAAACGGTACGTCCGCTACCACATTCGATCCTAACGGTAAGATCACTAACGAGCAGATGGCAGCTATCATCTGGCGTTATGCAAAGAGCAAGGGCGTTGACGTTACTACCACCGGCGAGCTTTCTTACACCGATAAGAAGCAGGTAGCTTCTTGGGCTACCGACGCTGTTCTTTGGCTCAAGGAGCAGGGCATTATGATCGGTAATGCTGACAGCACCTTCGGTCCTCAGACCGCTTCCACCCGTGGTCAGGCAGCAGACGTATTTGCAAAGTACATGAAGAAATTTGGTTAATTTCAAATCCCCCGACGTCAAACGTCGGGGGATTTTTTACCGCTTGAATAAGGTCATAACCCCCGATGTTATCAGGAGTATTCCAAACGCGCTTCTGATTATCTCGGGGGATACGTTTTTGGAGAGTAAGCTCCCGAGAAAGGAGCCGAGTATGCCGAATACGGCGAGATACGCGATGAGCTTAAAATTAAGCTTTCGCTTCATTAGGTGAACTATCATTGCCGCGCTTGATGAAAAGAGAAAGAATACGAGATTTATCCCCTGTGCGGTAAGCTGCTCAACTGAATGATAAAGCACGAGCCATATTACAAGAAGTCCGCCACCGCCTATCCCAAGTCCCGATAGAACTGATACCGCAAAGCCTACTATAAAATCAAGCATAATTCACCTCAAAAAGCTGATGCCTGCCCATATCACCATCGCAGCGAACAACTTTTTTACAATATTCACCGATAACTTGTCGAGCAGCAATCCACCGAGAACTCCGCCGAGTATACCGGGGATAATATAGGGGGAAGCGGCGGAAAAATTGACGTTTTCGCCGTAGGTGAGAACGGATACGAGCGAAAGTGGAAGTATCACCGCGATTACTGTCGCAAAACGGTCGCGTGCGGCGGTATCGTCTGCGGCCGGAATGAGCGAGAGCGCGAACATCAGAACAATTCCGCCGCCCGTTCCCAGAAATCCGTTGACCACGCCCGCAGCGAGTGCAAGCACGCCGAGCAGGATAAGACGAGTTTTTTTACTTAAATTTGCTAAACTTTTCTTTTTAATCATAATTTATGGGTTGTAATTTCAAAAAATCTGTGATATAATATAATAGTATACTTATATTTTTACCTATACTCAAGTATAACCAACTTACGTTTTCAGAATACATCAAAAAGAAAGGACACAGTAATGCCTGCGTATAAAGCCCAGAAGAAGAAAAGCAACAGCGTAAAAAATACAAGCAAAAATAACACTAAAAAGCAGAATACGCCGCGCCCCAACAGCATCGTTAACCAGATCATACCGTATGCTCTTGGGCTTTTGGCACTGTTTCTCGTTATAAGCTATTTTGCAGGACCTACCGGTTTTCTCGGCGGATTTCTCCGAAACACCTTCTTTGGTCTCTTTTCGAGCGCGGCTTGGATAGTACCGGTCGTACTCGTGAGTGTTGCGTGCTTTTGGAAGAATGACGTTGTAAACAACTTTACGGGCTGGAAGATATTCTTCTCCACCTCTTCCTGTGTTTTTATTTCTGTCCTTATACACGCGTTTTCGCGCAGAGGCGGCGCAGATGGTGTTGATACCTTTAACGTGATCGAGCTTTTTAAGCTTGGTCTTGAAAATAAGGGCGGCGGCGCAATAGGCGGTCTTGTGGGCAACGTGCTTTGGTACGTTCTCGGCTTTGCAGGCACGCTCATATTCTCGATAGCGCTGGTATTGCTTTTTGCTATATTCCTTTTCGGTATGACGCCGCATATGTTCAGCTCGTACATCGTTACGGGTATTCGCGCGTGGAAGGCAAAGCTTTCCGAAAGTATGGCAAGTGCGCGTGAGGAAAAGCTGGAGAGAAATAAAGCTTATGCCACTGCAAAGGTTGGCGGCGCTGATGAAATACGCGTAAAGGCAAACAACAAAAAAGCCATGCGCCGTAAAGCTGCACCTGTCGATGCAAGCCGCGACGAGGACGATTTCTACGATGCTGCGTCGGAAATTGATAACGACCATGCGCTGACTCCCATTGATCCCGAAATATTCGACGAGATACGCGAGCGCGAGAATGCACGCAGTACACGCAGAGCAGACACCGAGCTTCCGTTTGACGTTGACGAGGCTATTGATGGCGACACCTATCCCGAAGAGACGAAGAGTTCTGGACGACACAGAATAAAGCCTATTGAAAAGACGGGTGCGAAGGAGCTCTCCGAGCTTGACGACGCGAGCATCGACCTTTCCAAGATATTCGTTGAGCCGAAGAATGCGAACGATACTGTGCCTACTGTTGAAGGCGACGTCGTTACCTCGGCGGAGATCGATCTTATGATAGAAAAGAGCCGCCTTACGCACGAGGAAAACTCGGTCGCATACGACGAGGACGAGCTTTCGGGTGAGGGTGACACGTATGCGGAGGTTTCGGGCGGCAAGGTTAGTATGGAGCCGATAAAGGTTCCTGATTACACGTTCCCGCCTATGGCACTGCTCAAATATGATACCTCGAGCGTCAGCTCCGATATGTCGGCTGAAATTCAGCAGACCGCGACGAAGCTTGTTGAAACGCTTCGCTCGTTCAACGTAAAGACCAAGATAATCAACGTGTCGCGCGGTCCTACAATAACCCGATACGAGCTTCAGCCCGAGGTTGGAACAAAGGTGCGTTCGATCCTCAATCTTGTTGACGACATCGCGCTTCACCTTGCAACGAGCGGCGTTCGTATAGAAGCTCCCATCCCCGGCAAGGAGGCCGTTGGTATAGAGGTGCCCAACCGCAATACGTCCACGGTTTACATCCGCGAGCTTTTGGAGGATAACGCGTTCAAAACCTCGCAGAGCAAGGTTACAACTGCGCTTGGTATGGACGTTGCAGGCGCACCGATATTCCTCGATATCGCGAAGATGCCGCACCTTCTTATCGCTGGTACCACCGGTTCGGGTAAGTCGGTGTGCATAAACTCGCTTATTGTTTCGATACTCTATAAGGCGCGTCCCGACGAGGTCAAGTTTATAATGATCGACCCCAAGAAGGTCGAGCTCAACGTTTACAACGGTATACCGCATCTTCTCGTTCCCGTGGTGTCCGATCCCAAGAAGGCGGCGGGCGCACTCCATTGGGCTGTCAGCGAAATGGAGCGCAGATACGAGCTTATTGAGGGCGCAGGCGTGCGTAACATCAAGGGCTACAATCAGTCTGTCGCAAACGACGACGAGGCAGAGAAGCTTCCGCAGATAGTTATCGTTATCGACGAGCTTGCCGACCTTATGATGATGGCGCGTGACGATGTCGAGGAGGCAATCTGCCGCATCGCGCAGAAGGCGCGTGCCGCGGTCATGCACCTTGTTATCGGTACACAGCGTCCGTCCGTTGACGTTGTTACGGGCCTTATCAAGGCAAACGTACCGTCGCGTATCGCGTTTACCACCGCAAATCAGGTCGACTCGAGAACTATCATCGACTGCGTTGGTGCAGAGAAGCTTATCGGACGAGGCGATATGCTTTATGCCCCTATCGGTAGCATCAAGCCGCTTCGTGTGCAGGGCTGCTTTGTGTCCGACGACGAGGTCGAGGAGGTAACGGCATTTATTAAGAATAACTACGGTCAGCGTGAATACGACCAGAGTGTTATTGATACCATCGAACGCGAGGCACAGCTTTGCGGCAACAAAAAGGCGACCGTCCTCGGTGACGGCGACGAGGAAGCCAACGACGGCGATCCGATGCTTCGTCCCGCAATTCAGCTTGCGGTTGAGTCGGGCAAGATTTCGACCTCGCTCATTCAGCGTCGCTTGCAGCTCGGCTACGGACGTGCGGCAAAGCTTATCGACACTATGGAGCAAATGGGCATCGTAAGCCCTCCGCAGGGTCAGAAGCCGCGTGACGTACTTATCTCCAAGGAAGAATATATGGAAATGGAGCTCCGCCGTTCGGAATAATTTGTGTTGGCGGAACAAAATTGACGTTTCATACGTCAAATAAACAAAGGAGCAAAAAATGTCCACGTTTATCGCAATAGACGGCCTTGACGGCTCGGGTAAAGAAACGCAGTCTAACCGTCTTGTAAACCACCTTAAAATAGAAGGGTACACGGTGCGCTCGCTGAGCTTTCCGATGTATCAGAGCGAATCCTCCGCGCTTGTGCGTATGTACCTTGACGGCAAGCTCGGAAGCCGCCCGTCCGATACGAATGCGTACGCCGCGTCCACGTTCTTTGCGTGTGACCGCTACGCGTCCTATAAGAGCGATTGGAAGACTGACTACGATTCGCTTGACAAAATAATCGTCGCAAACCGCTACACGTCCGCAAACGCGGTGCATCAGCTCTCGAAGATGCCGCGTGAAAATTGGGCGGAGTTTCTCGATTGGCTGTGGGATTTCGAATTTATAAAGCTTGGACTTCCGACGCCTGACCTCGTTATCTATCTCGAGCTTTTGCCCGAGCATTCGGCAAAGCTTGTCGCAAGCCGATCGGACGCTACGGGACGCAAGATGGATATACACGAAAAGGACGCAGAGTTTATGCGAAAGAGCTACGAGGCGGCGCAGTTTGCCTGTGAGCGACTCGGCTGGACGAAAATAAAGTGCTACGACAGCGAAGGAATCCGCACGAGAGAGGCGATCTTCTCGGAAATACTCGACGTTGTCGCGCGTAAGACAGGCATTACGCTCTGATTAAATTACAGTATGAGGTGACAAAATGGTTTATATGTTTTTAGCAGAGGGCTTTGAGGAAATAGAGGCTCTTTGTCCGCTCGACCTGCTTCGCCGCGCGGGGGTTAAGGTTATGACTGTAGGTGTCGGCGGCAAGGTCATCCGCGGCTCTCACGGTATTGAGGTTATTGCCGATATTACTACCTATGAGGCGATGGCGCTTCTTTCGAAAAATCCCGCCGACATGGTAATTCTCCCCGGCGGTATGCCCGGCACGCTTAACTTACAGGCCAACGAAACCGTAAACGCGTTTATAAGCTACGCGAAGGACAACGGCAAGTATCTTGCCGCTATCTGTGCGGCACCGTCTATACTCGGCGAGCTCCACCTTCTTGAAGGTAAGGAAGCTACCTGCTATCCCGGCTTCGAGGACAAGCTCCTCGGCGCGAAGATAAGTGACAAAAAGGTTGCAAGGGACGGCAAATTCATTACTGCTAAAGGAATGGGCGTTTCGCTCGAGTTCGCTCTCACGCTTGTTGAAGTGCTTTGCGGAAAGGAAAAAGCCGACGAGCTTTTCACGGCTGTTCAGGCATAAAAACCAAAACGAAAACTGCGAGGTTTCAGATGTACGAAATAAGAAAACAAAAAAACGATATTCGCGAAAAATACAAAGCACTTCGCAAGGCTATCTCCCCCGAAAAAAAGGTGGAGATGGACGAGCGCATATGCAATGCCTTCGTGTCCCTTGCTACGTACCGCTATGCGTCGGTGCTGCTTATGTATTCGCCCAAAAGCGATGAGGTCAACGTTTTACCCATCGCCGAGCGTGCGCTCGCGGACGGCAAAAAGATCGCCTTTCCGCGATGTATCCCCGAAACGCACGATATGCAGTATCACTATATAACCTCGCTTGACCAGTTAAAAAAAGGTACGTACGGGCTGCTTGAGCCTACCGCGGACCTGCCCGTTTACGATCGCGAGTCCACCGCGCCGAGCGCGTGTATCGTTCCCGCGCTCGTTTACGACAAATGCGGATATCGCCTTGGCTACGGCAAGGGCTACTACGACCGCTACCTTGGCTCGTACATCGGCTCAAAGGTCGGAATGATCTACAGTGACTACATCATCGACGCGCTCCCGAGAGGACGCTTTGACCTGTCCGTTGACTTTATCGTTACCGAAAAGGGACTTCGCGTGGTCGATACGAACAAACGGTGACTGGCGTGAAGGTTTATTTAGCGTAACCGTAAAACGTCTATTCACGCACAGAAATTCAAATTAAAAATGGAGTCCACCATTTTTGTTTGCTTTGCAAACACATTTGAATTTTATTAAATATATTGTGCCGCTGCTATTGCAGCGGAATGGAGATACAAATGAAGCTTAAATCTACGTTTTCGGCGCCGCTACTATTTATAGTCGCGCTGATAATGCTTGCGGCGTCGCGCTACATCGACCTCGAGGCGCTTGCATACAAGGAAAATATTTGCCTTGCGCTGATAGTTTTGCAGCTTCTTATTCTTATAGTGCCGATAGCCTTTTACTCGAAAATAAAGGGAGAAGGGTATATAAAGCGACTTCGCTTTGCACCCTTCGGTATAGAAAAGCTGCTTGCAACACTGCTCGCTGCGCTTACTCTTATCATCGGTGACACGCTTATCAAGATGCTTCTTTACCGCACAGGCGTGGTGGAGGGGGCGTATTCGGTGTACTATTACTATCTGAACGGATATGAGCCCGGCGTGCTTTATTCGCTCGTTACGTTTGCTCTTGTGCCGTCGATATGTGAAGAACTGTTTTTCCGCTCCGTTCTTTGCGCCGAGTATGAGCACAGCGGCGCTGTTACGGCAGTTATCGCATCGGCACTCTTCTACGCGATGTTCGGTATGAATTTTGCATACCTTCCCGTATATTTTTTTGCGGGGATTATATTCGCGCTCGTTATGTATATGACGCGCTCTGTGTTTGCTTCAATGCTGTGCCACCTCATTTATGCGGTGTTTGAGCTTGCGGCAGGAGATACGGTGCGCACGGTTATCACGAAGCCGCAGAGCACGGGATTTCTCATATTCACGCTTACAAGCGCATTTCTGCTTTGCCTTGTGGTGCTGTTCGGCGAGTTTGAGCGTATATACTATAACTACGCGCTTGCCGGAAAAAAGAATGCGGACAACGCTCCAAAGGCTAAATTTGATATTCGTAAATTCTCGGAGGCATTGCTCGCACCGCCGTTTTTAGTTGCGATATTACTCTTTGTAGTTGCCGCATTTATTTGGCTGTGACGCGTTAGCTATTTGAATTTCACAAAATAATATTGCCGCCGCTGTAGCGGCGGATTGGAGATTAGTATGGAAGAAAACAAGGATAAACGAACGGGCGACAATAATTTCGACGACGAATTACTCGTATTTCGCCGCGAGCCGTCGCGTCCGAGCACGCCGCCAAAGCGCCCCGTGCCGCCGCAGAATATGCAGCACACGGCACAGGTGAAGGGGGGAGCTGTGGTGCGCCCGCTCAAGAAGGCGACGGGTACGCCCGCGCCGAGAAACGGTGCCGTGCCGCCGCAGCAGCGTCCCGCCGCGCAAAA
This sequence comes from Candidatus Flemingiibacterium sp., assembly GCA_045534235.1. Taxonomy (GTDB): domain Bacteria; phylum Bacillota; class Clostridia; order Oscillospirales; family CAG-272; genus Flemingiibacterium. The sequence goes on from JAZSJI010000170.1 coordinate 7,368, forward strand.
TCCTGCCCCGAGAGGCAGCGCGGGCTCGCAGCGTCCGCCTATGCAGACACCTGCAAGCACTCCTCGCACGGCAGGCGGTATGCAAAGGCCTGCTATGGGTGCACAAAATCCACCGCGTATCTCGCAGACACCGTCTGCACAGTCGCAAAATCAGCAGACACGTCTCGGAATTCAGACCTCTCAGGTAAGACAGCCGGGTAACGTATCTGCGCACTCACTGCCGCCGCAGACGAGAAGACGCACGGAAAACGACGATTTCGAGATAGACGAGGTAATGACCAATACCCGTCAGACGCGTGCCGTTACGCCGGACAGCGCCCTCACAGATTCGGCGACGAGCGCGATAATGAGCCTTGTAAAGGCAGTGGTGTATATCGTTGCTATCATTATCGTTTCGGTTGGCGTGTCGCTGTTCGTTGTAAACACCGCGAACGACGTATTCAAGTTCGTTGTTGACGAAAAGATCGTCAGCGTTGAGATACCCGAGTACGCAACTATAGACGACGTTGCCGACGCGCTTCACGACGCGGGTGCTATAAAGTATAAGTGGGCGTTCAGGCTTTGGAGCGAGCTCAAAGATTCGGGCGCGGCGTTTATTCCCGGCACGTATGAGGTGTCGACGTCGCTCAACTACGACTACCTTCGTGCATCATTCAAGGAAAACAAAAATAAGTTTACCGAGGTGCGAATTACAATTCCCGAGGGACTTACGGTGGACGAGATCATCGACCTCTTTGTCAATAAAAACGCCATCGGTACGCGCGAGGGCTTTGTAGACGCTATTCAGAATTACGATTTCGACTATCCCTTCCTTGAAGGTCTTGAGGTCAGCCCCGACAGAATTTACCGCCTTGAGGGCTATCTGTTCCCGGATACGTACTATTTCTACAAGGAATCCTCCGAGGCGACGATACTCGCGAAGATGCTCGACAACTTCAACAACAAGTTTGTAGACGAGTACTACGCGCGTTGTGACCAGCTTGGACTTACGGTCGACGAGGCGATAATCCTCGCGTCGATGATAGAGAAGGAAACACGCTATGCGGACGAGCTCGGCACGGTTTCGTCGGTATTCCATAACCGACTCAACAATCCCGCAACCTACCCGTATCTCAACTCCGACGCTACCATTATGTACGCGATGCAGCACGATCTCGGCGGCAGACCTGACTCTATGACGGGCGATGATACGGATTACGATACACCGTACAACACCTACACCTACAAGGGCTTACCGCCCGGACCTATCGCAAACCCCGGTCTTAACTCTATCAAATACGCGCTCTATCCGAACAAGACGAATTACTACTTTTTCGTTTCGGATTCGGTTGGCAGAACGCTCTTCGCCGCGACCGAGCGCGAGCATTTAGCGAATATCAATACCGTACGCGGTAACTAAAAAACGCATAAGCCGCGGACGTATGTCCGCGGCTTGCCTTTATATATGGAGAAAAATATGATTGATATTAAAAACGTGATAAAAGTGGGAAGCGAGCGCATAAAGTACCGTAATGCCGAGGGCAACGAGGCGTACATAGAGCTTGCCGCGAGTGCTAACGTGTGGGCGTACCGCCATCCCGATGCACAGCACGGCGAGGTGCGTGTCGTTGCCGATAAATACGTCGGCAAGGACGCGGTCTACTTCGAGTTTTACAACATAGGTCACACGAAGATAGGCGTGAGAGCGCCGCTGTTTGCGCGACTTTTCGGAAAGGGAATATCGCCAAAACAGGCGGCGAAGCTTGAAGCGCTTGAGCGTGAGCTTGCCGCGAATGGATGGGGAGTACATATATTATGATTAAGAAGATATTGCTCGCTTTTGTTTCGTTGGTTGTTGTTATCGCGTGTGCCGCGTGTGCTGTGACAGATGATAACGATACGACGGATACGACGGACACATCTGCGGATGTGACAGTTGACGACACTACCGCCGAAAACGGTAATACTGAAAATGTCACAGACACAGACACAACGCAAAACGATGATGTTTCCCTTGAGCCGCCGCTGTCGGAATATGAGCTGACAATGTCCGTGCCCGAGTTTCTCGACGAAGAACAGCAGATGCTGTATCGCAAGGCGCGCAACGTGTATATGCACGTTTGCGGTAATTCAACCTCATCCGTAGAATACGAAGAAACACTCGATTATCCGCTCGAAAATTATGAGAGCTTTGAAAACGAGATCGGTTGGAGATATATGATCTCCCAAGGACGGTATCAAAAGTGGGACGATTTTACGGCACTTGTTTATTCTGTTTTTACGGAAGATTTTTTCAATTCCAGAAATACCAGCCCGGCTTTTATTGAGTATAACGGCAAGCTTGTATTTTTGGATGCAGATAAAGGCGGAGTAAGCTGCTATAATTATAACTTCGATGACAAGTTCAGACTTGTATCAAAGACCGATACGGAGATAGTGTTTGAGCTTATAGCGCACTATTCTTACATATGGCCACGCGAGGGTGAAAGCTTTGATGAGCGTGACGCGAGAGTTAGGTCGGGTTGGGAATGGACGGACAAGTTCACTATACGAATGGTGCTGACCGATGCAGGTTGGCGGTTTGACGAGTTCTACAATCCTGCAGTCGACGAGCACAAATGGTGGTTAACTGCATCATTATACGAGATTTCGACACCTTTAAATACGCTGTGCGAGAGAGTGTTCAAGGGCGAAATTTCTTATGGCGATATTTTGAAATATAAGACGTTTGAGAATGCGGTCGCGATTAAGATATCCGAAACTGTCGGCAGGGATATATACTGGGATGATATAGCGGTATTCACAAGAGATAACCCTCGCGATGAGCGTTACCCATATGCTGTATTGTTATCTGATAATTCTGCCTACGATTTGCTGCTTGAGGCGGGTGTTGTTTCGGCACAAATAGATGGCGAGGTCAAATATTGCCTCGAATGGAGCTATCCGTATCACGTGTACGGGCGATATGTGTTCGGCGACGAGATAATAGACGTAATCTCTGACGAGGATACGTATGCGTGCATCAACAAGACAAAATTGTTGGAGGTGCTCGATAGTCGCCCCGATATAGAAGGGTACACAATCGAATACGGCAGCATCACGCTATGCGACGGTATTATATCTGTACCACTTAACACAGGCAATGCGAGTGTATTGGCGAAAGTAAGGGTGAGTGACGATTTGTCCTATAGTATGCTGTCTGTTGAAAAAGCGGATGGTGGCGATCAGTTTGATGCCGCCGAAGGCCTCACCTTCAGCTTCGTGCGAAATAGCGGTATGTTTTACCTTATTTACGGGAATAACGGCGAAATAGTCCTGCCCGATACCGAGTCGGATATGTCTTTGCTGATGATTGACGGATGCTTTGTGCCGATGCTACCCGAAAAAGGCGGAGAGGGCATACTTGTTCCCGCAAAAGCCTTTCAGACACTGAAGATCGACATCGAAAATGATACAGAGTATCTTACGCTTGGTGAAATTTCGGCACTTGGTTATGACGTTGATACTGTTCGTATCTACGAAAACGCGGTATTGAATTATGAGTTAAATGCGGTTGTCATAGAAACAAGCAACGATGAGGCAAAATACAGTATTGATGAAGCACAGCGCATAATATACGACAGACTGCGCGCAGGATATGATGAGCTGCAAAGACAGATAGATTCCGGCGAATTATTGCAATCACACAGTGAGGGCAGCATTTCAAGGATACTAAATGATGCAGCAGAATTAACCGTATCGTCGGTGATTTTTAGAGAAGATTTTTGCCGGTATTACGTTTTCACGACTACGGCGTTCGGCGCAAAAATCTATTTTGACAGATACACCGGGGAAATATTCAGTGATGAGCCCGTAACAGAAATGGCCGACGTTGATATTTGCAAGGGAATGTACGATTTAAGCCGTGCTTATTGGTGATCAAAACTATTATGATTTATCCGCGGAGAGGGAACTCTCCGCGGTATTTTTATGCTATCGCAAAAAATAAAATAAATTTTCAAAAAAACTATTGACAAGACCGAACATTTGTGCTATAATGAACTCACAAAAGAAAAAACGAACATACATTCGGCGTAAATTTGGAGGCTAATTATGACAGCTGCAATGAATCAGACCGTTAAAGTTTATATAGCAGATTTCGAGGGCTGCACTACTCGTGCCGGCTTTATTTACAGACTCGCGCGCGCTTTCTCCATCGACGCAAAGAGAATCTTAAAAGGTGAGCTGTGGCGCGCACTTTGCGAGCGTGTAGGTGCACTCGCGACGGGCGAATATCCCGTGCGCGTAAGAGTTATGGGACTTGACGACGCGTACCCCACGCTCTCGAAGGAATGTGAGTCGCTTATCCGCATACTTCGTGCGGCACAGCAGAGAAACACTACCTTCCGTGCAGAGGCAATTGTCGGCAATATGAAGTGGAAGGTCTAAACAAGCGTTCGGTATATAAACGTAGAAAAAAAGGAGCCATATGGCTCCTTTTTTGCGTTTATATTAGTGGTGGAACAGTCTGATTCCGCACATCGCCATTGCGATGTTGTACTTGTTGCAGGTTTCGATCACGTTATCGTCGCGTACCGAGCCGCCTGCTTCGACGATGTAGGAAACGCCGCTTCTGTGAGCACGCTCGATGTTGTCGCCAAACGGGAAGAATGCATCCGAGCCGAGGGATACGCCGCTTACCTTATCAAGCCAAGCACGCTTTTCTTCACGCGTGAGCGGCTCAGGCTTTTCGGTAAAGTAGTTCTGCCAAACGTCGTCGCCGATGACGTCGAGATAATCGTCGGAGATGTAAACGTCGATAGTATTGTCGCGGTCGGGACGGCGGATTTCGTCCTTGAAGGGAAGGGCGAGCACCTTGGGGTTTGAGCGCATAAACCAGTTGTCCGCCTTGTTGCCTGCAAGTCTTGTGCAGTGGATGCGCGACTGCTGACCTGCGCCGATGCCGATAGCCTGTCCGCCGTATGCGTAGCAAACGGAGTTGGACTGCGTATATTTGAGGGTTATCATCGCGATAAGAAGGTCGCGCTTTGCCTCATCGGGAATATTCTTGTTATCGGTTACGACGTTGTCGAAAAGGCTGTTGTCGAGCTTTATGTTGTTGCGGCCCTGCTCGAAGGTAATGCCGAACACTTCCTTGGTTTCGATTTCAGCGGGAACGTAGCTTGTGTCCATCTTGATAACACAGTACGTGCCCTTGCGCTTGGTTTTGAGAATTTCAAGCGCCTTTTCGGAGTAGGACGGAGCGATGATACCGTCGGAAACCTCGCGTGCGAGGAAGGATGCGGTCTGCTCGTCACACTCGTCGGAAAGCGCAACGAAGTCGCCGTAGCTTGACATTCTGTCGGCTCCGCGAGCGCGAATGTAGGCGGTACAGATAGGGGAAAGAAGCTCCACGCCCTCGACGAAGTACATCTTTTCAAGAGTTTCATCGAGCGGTACGGCTACAGCCGCGCCTGCGGGCGAAACGTGCTTAAAGGAAGCCGCCGCAGGAAGTCCCGTGGCTTCCTTAAGCTCGCGTACGAGCTGCCAGGAATTGAACGCATCGAGAAGATTGATAAATCCGGGACGGCCGTTGAGCACCTCGAAGGGAAGCTCGCCATTCTTCATAAAAACGCGCGCAGGCTTCTGATTGGGGTTACAACCGTACTTGAGTTCAAGCTCTTTCATAAAAATTTCTCCTTTAAAATTTAAAATGAAAAAATGCCCACTATCCGGGACATTCGCCCAGACGGTCGGCATACTACGGTCATACTCCCCGTGGTTATTTCCACTTCCGTCAGTCGTATGACACTAAAATTATAGCAGATGTTTTTTGCTTTGTCAAGTCAAAAAGTAAAATAATACATAAAGTGAGTTATTTTCTCGATTGACAGTGGTCCACAAAAATATTATCATAATTTTCGTAAAATGTGAAAGGAGGGATTTTTTTACCATAAGGGCTTGAAAAAATCGCGCGGGTGTAGTATAATATACTATGTATTATTATATATACATATTTTGCGAAAGGAAAAGAGGCGCTTTTGCCTTCGTGTATCTACTATGTCTGACACTTATACCGTCGAGCTTTCGAAAATAATTTCCGAGTTCTCGCTTGAAAAATTCTATCTCCCCGAGGACGGCGAAAAAATACTTATTCACGTAATGGACGTTAACCGTCCCGGTCTTCAGCTTGCGGGCTTTTTTGACCACTACGAGCCACAGCGAATTCAGATAATCGGCAAGGTTGAGCATAAGTATCTCGAAAATATGGACGAGGACGAGCGCAGAAATTCGATTATGCGCTTCCTTGAGAGTAAGCCCGTTGCGGTGGTCATTTCGTCGAGTATGGAGGTTTTTCCCGAATTCATTGAGCTTGGCGAATACTTCGAGGTGCCGATACTTCGTACCGCAGACAGTACGAGCGCATTTATGGCGGCGCTTATCGCGTTCCTCAACGTACAGCTCGCACCGAGAATTACCCGTCACGGCGTTCTCGTTGAGGTTTACGGCGAGGGTGTGCTTATCCTCGGCGACTCGGGTGTCGGTAAATCCGAGACAGCTATCGAGCTTGTAAAGCGCGGACATCGTCTTATCGCGGACGACGCGGTTGAGATAAAGCGCGTGTCGGCAAAGACGCTTGTCGGCAGCGCGCCCGAGATCATCCGTCACTACGTTGAGCTTCGCGGTATCGGCATCGTGGACGTTCGACGCATATTCGGTATGGGTGCCGTAAAGCTGACCGAGAAGATCGATATGATCATCAACCTCGAGCCGTGGGTGCAGGGAAAGATGTACGACCGCTTCGGACTTGAGTGCGAATACACGGAAATACTCGGCATAAAGATACCTACTACTACTATCCCTGTCAAGCCCGGACGAAACCTTGCGATAATTCTTGAGGTTGCGATGATGCGGAAGTGTTAGAAGAAGGTATGATTCAACACCGCGGAGGAGTTTAACAAAAAGC
>JAZSJI010000127.1:0-22605 GCA_045534235.1 Candidatus Flemingiibacterium sp.
ACAATGTACGAGCTTATAATTCTCGGCGGCGGACCTGCCGGATACAACGCGGCTGAACGTGCCGCAGAGGGCGGACTTTTCACTCTCGTTATCGAAGAAAGAGCACTCGGCGGCGTATGCCTCAACGAGGGCTGTATACCCACAAAGACTCTGCTTTATTCCGCGAAGATCTATGACTATGCAAAGCACAGCGAGGACTACGGCGTAAAGCTTCCTAACGCGTCTATCGACCACGCGGCTGTTGTAGCTCGTAAGGATAAGGTCGTAAAGACACTTGTCGGCGGCATCGGCGCGAAGATGAAGCACGGCGGTGTTACCGTTGTTAACGGTCACGCAGAGATCAAGGGCAGAAACGGCGAAGCATTCACCGTTGCAGTAGGCAGTGAAACCTACGAGGCTCGCAGACTTCTCATCTGCACCGGTTCTTCCGCGGCTGTTCCTCCGATTCCCGGACTGCGCGAGGGTGTAACGAGCGGTTTCGTAAAGACCAATCGCGAGATCCTCGACATGACTACTGTTCCGAAGGAGCTTGTAGTTATCGGCGGCGGTGTTATCGGTATGGAAATGGCTTCCTACTTCAACTCCATCGGCTCGAAGGTAACCGTTATCGAAATGATGGATCATATCGGCGGTCCTACCGACAGCGAGATCGCTGCTATCCTTCTTAAGAATTACAAGAAGAAGGGCGTTGAGTTTATGCTCGGCGCAAAGGTTACGGGCGTTGGTACAAAGTCTGTTACCTGCGAATACGAGGGCAAAACCGTTGAGGTTAGTGCTGATTGCGTACTCTGCGCAGTTGGTCGCCGCGCTAATACCGCAGGCATCGGTCTTGAAAATATCGGCGTGCTCACAGAGCGCGGCGCTATCGTAACAAACGAGTGCGGACGCACCAACATCGGCGGCGTTTGGGCTGCAGGTGACGTAAACGGCAAGTCCATGCTCGCACACACCGCATACCGCGAGGGCGAGGCGGCTGTCAACGATATGCTCGGCAAGAAGGACAGCGTAAACTACGACGCTATTCCTGCTGTTATCTACACCAATCCTGAGGTTGCATCGGTAGGCGAGACCTCCGATACGATCAAGGCGAAGGGTATCGACGCGAAGGTTGAGTCCTTCACGCTCCGTTACAGCGGACGTTACGTTGCTGAGAACGAAGGCGGTGACGGCATCGTTAAGATCATCATCGACAAGGCTCACCGCCGTGTACTCGGTGTACATATGATCGGTACCTACGCGTCCGAGATCATCTACGGCGCGGCTATGATGGTTGAAAAGCAGATGCGCGTTGAGGACGTACGCAACTTCGTATTCCCGCACCCCACCGTATGTGAGGTTATCCGCGAGGGTATGTTCGGTATATAATCCGAAATTATTCTACATTAGCTTACATTTGATGCAACGCTAAAGATATGGCAATCTAATGATTACCGCTAAACGGTTTCCGGGGTGCCGACACGGGTGTCGGCGGGGACCTCGGATACCGAGAGCGTGGATTACAGTTTAGCCAAGCACTCTGTTAGCGAATGCGTTGAGTAAAGTTTTTGCGGAGCTTTTTTCAAAAAGCGACCGTATCCCCTATAAAAATAAAAAACTAAACATAAAGGAGAAAATATCATGCCAAAGAGTCAATACGTAGATCCCGGCAAGGCGTTTGAGCCCGGTTTTATCCATTTTGAGGATATTCCCGTATGTCAGTACAACAAGACCCTTGCACAGGAAAAGAAGATTTACACCAAGGAAGATTTCATGCGCATTTACCGCGACATGGCAATCATCCGTGAGTTCGAGACCATGCTCAACGAGGTAAAGGTTAAGAGCGAGTACAACGGTGTTGCTTATAACAACCCCGGTCCTGCTCACCTTTCCATCGGTCAGGAAGCATCCGCAGTCGGTGAAGCTTACTGCCTCGACATCAACGACTTCTCGTTCGGCTCTCACAGAAGCCACGGTGAAATTCTCGCAAAGGGTCTTTCCTCCATTCACAAGCTTGATGATACCGAGCTTTACGACATTATGAAGGAATTCCTCGACGGTACTGTTCTTAACGTAGTTGAGAAGCATATGAACGCAGGCGGCAACGTAAAGGAGCTTGCTATCAACTTCCTTCTCTACGGCGCACTCGCAGAGGTATTTGCACGTACCACCGGCTTTAACAAGGGTCTCGGCGGTTCGATGCACGCATTCTTCATTCCGTTCGGTCTGATGCCTAACAACGCAATCGTTGGCGCATCTGCTCCTATCGCACTCGGTGCTGCTCTCTATAAGAGATCCAACCACAAGCCCGGTATCGTTATCTCCAACTGCGGCGACGGTGCTACCGGTCGCGGACCTGTTCTCGAGGCTCTTAACTTCGCTTCGATGGATCAGATCACCAAGCTTTGGGGTATGGACGGCAAGTACTCTGCTGACGGTATGCCGATCCTCTTCAACGTATTCAACAACCACTACGGTATGGGCGGTCAGACCCGCGGTGAGACTATGGGCTACGATATGGTTGCTCGTCTTGGCGCAGGCTTCAATCCCCAGCAGATGCACGCAGAGCGCGTAAACGGTTACGATCCGCTCGCAGTTATCGACGCCGTTACCAGAAAGAAGCAGCTCCTTCTCGAGGGTAAGGGTCCCGCACTTCTCGACGTTGTTACTTACCGTGTATCCGGTCACTCCCCGTCCGACTCCTCCACCTACAGAACCGTTGAGGAGATCGAGGCTTGGAAGGAAGCAGATCCGATCGTTGCGTTCAAGAACAAGCTCATCAAAGGCAAGATCGCAACCGAGAACGAGTTTGCAACCATGCACGAAGAGATCACCAAGCGTATGACCGAGATCATGAAGCTCGCTATCAACGACGAGATCTCGCCTCGTATGGACCTCCAGAAGAACCCCGACGCTATCTCCTCCATTATGTTCTCTAACCAGAACGTACCCAGCATGGAGCCCGACCGTGAGCCTGACGTTCTCATGCCCAAGGAAGAGTGCCCCCGTGTTAAGGAGATCGCAGGCAAGATCAGAACCGCTACCGATAAGGACGGCAAGCCTGTTTCCAAGATGAAGATGTACAACCTTACCGACGGTCTGTTTGAGCCGATCATCGACAAGTTCTATGAGGATCCCACCCTTATCGCATACGGTGAAGATAACCGTGACTGGGGCGGAGCATTCGGTGTTTACAAGAAGATGACCGAGGCTATTCCTTACCACAGATTCTTCAACTCTCCTATTTCCGAGTCCGCTAGCGTTGGCTCTGCTGTAGGTTACGCAATGTGTGGCGGCCGCGCTATCGTTGAGCTTATGTATGCTGACTTTATCGGCTGCGCAGGCGACGAAATCTTCAACCAGATGGCTAAGTGGCAGTCGATGTCCGCAGGTATCCTCAAGATGCCTATCGTGCTTCGCGTTTCCGTTGGTTCCAAGTACGGCGCACAGCACTCTCAGGACTGGACCGCTATCACCGCTCATATCCCCGGTCTGAAGGTAATCTTCCCGAACACTCCTGCGGACGCAAAGGGCCTTATGACCGCTGCTCTTAACGGCACTGACCCTGTTGTATGCTTCGAGTCGCAGAGAATTTACGGTATCGGCGAGCAGTTTATGAAGGACGGAGTTCCGGAAGGCAAGTACGAGATCACTCTCGGCGATCCTGATATCAAGCGCGAGGGTAAGGACGTTACCATCGTGACAATCGGTGCTACTCTCTACCGTGCACTTGACGCAGCAAAGACCCTTCAGGAGAAGTACAACATCTCCGCAGAGGTTATCGACGCACGCACCATCGTTCCCTTCGATTACACCAAGGTTATCGAGTCCGTTAAGAAGACCGGTAAGATCGTAATCGTTGGTGACGCTTGCGAGCGCAACTCCGTAATGAAGGATATGGCTGCTAACGTAGCAGAGTTCGCGTTCGACTACCTCGACGCTCCTCCCGTTGCACTCGGCTCTCGCAACTGGATCACTCCTTGCTATGAGCTCGACGCAGAGTTCTTCCCGCAGGCTGACGGCATTATCGACATCATTCATGAAAAGCTCATGCCCATTCCGGGTTACGTTGCAAAGACCAACTGCAGCGATGTTGAGCGCATGAACAGAAGCAAGCTCGGTCTGTAATTTACAAACCAATATCAGTAGGGGCGATCTCGGTCGCCCCTATACTATTCGGAGCATACTTATGAAATTATATCTTAACACCCATACCGATCCGCACTTTAATCTTGCGGCCGAGGAGTATTTCATAACTCACGCCGCAGATGATATTATTATGCTTTGGCGTAACGAGCCTGCGGTTATCATCGGCAAAAATCAGAACGCATATGCGGAGATAAATCTCGATTTTACCGAGAAAAACGGCGTCAAGGTCGTTCGCAGGCTTACGGGCGGCGGCGCGGTCTTTCACGACCTCGGTAACGTGAACTTCACGTTCATATCTCCAAAGGGTAGTGCGCTTTCAAACGGTATCCGCGAGGGTGGGCTCGATTTCGCCCATTTCACGCGTCCGATAATCAGTGCGCTCAGCTCACTTGGTATTAACGCAAGGCTGTCGGGGCGCAACGATATTGTCGTAGACTGCGAGGACGGAGAAAAAAAGGTGTCGGGAAACGCGCAGTGCGTTATCGGCGGTGTTACGATGCATCACGGCACGCTTCTTTATTCGGCATCTATGGAGAGATTGCAGGGAGCGCTGAACGTGGATGCGTCGAAGCTCAAATCGAAGGGCATTGCAAGCGTGCGAAGCCGCGTCGCGAATATCCGTGAGCTGTTGTCTGATGAGTTAGCGGCAAACGTAGGTGACGCGGTAGGTTTTATGAGCTTTCTCGGTGAGTATCTGTCGCGCGAGTTTAGCGTGGCGCCGGAGGCGTTCTCGGCAGCGGATGCGCGAGAAATAGAGCTGCTTGCTGATGAAAAATACCGCACGGATGCGTGGAATTTGCGCCGCTTTGCCACGTTCGAGCATACCGTGAAGCACCGTTTTTGTTTCGGGACTGTAGAGGCGTCGATGCGCGTTGAAAACGGCATTATAACGGACGTCAGTATCATCGGCGACTTTTTCGGAGTGCGTGATATTTGTGAGCTGTCGGAGCATCTTTGCGGTGTGCCGCTTACACGTGCTGCGATTTCAGATAGGCTGCGCGGCGTTTCTGTTGGTGAGTATATATCCGGTGCTCACGCGGAGGATATTGCCGATCTCTTGTGTGAGTGTGACACTGTTTTATAATTGTTGACGATTCATTCATAGAAAGTTCATTACTTTCAAGAGAAAATATATTAAAATACTAATAGGGTAATCTGTAAATATACTTATTATCGGATGCTTAAAGAAAAGGAAGGTACTTTTTATGAATAAGCTCAACGACGAGAAGATTGATTTTCTATTCAAAGGCATACTTACCCTTGAAAACGTAGCTGAATGCTACAGCTTTTTCGAGGACCTCTGCACCGTTGCAGAGCTTCAGGAAATGTCCAAGCGTCTGCTTGCGGCTAAAATGCTGAAGGAAAACTATATTTACACCGAGATCGCGGAGCGTACCGGTCTTTCTACCGCTACTATCAGCCGCGTTAACCGTTGCCTCAAGTACGGCAGCGACGGCTACATCACCGTTCTCGAGCGCCTCGAGCGTATGAAATAAGCGTGGACTCCTATACCTCGCTTGCCCCCGTCTACGATAAGCTGAACGCCGATATTGACTATGCGGCGTGGGCGGATTTTATAGAGCGCCAGTTTGTGACCTTCGCCAAGAAGGCGCCGAAAAGCGTGCTTGATCTCGCCTGCGGTACGGGCTCTATGACCGTAGAGCTTGCCGCGCGCGGATACGATATGACGGGAATTGATCTATCAGAGGATATGCTCGCCGTCGCACAGAAAAAGTGCGACGCCGGGCGTTTTCGTCATTCTGTGCTGCTGCTCTCGCAGAACATGGCAAACTTTGAGCTGTACGGTACGGTCGACGCGATAGTTTGCTGCCTCGACAGCCTGAACTATCTTACGAAAAAAGACGAGCTGCAGCGCACATTCGCGCACGCGCATAACTACCTCGAGCCTGATGGGCTGTTTATATTCGATATGAATGCGCCCGCGAAATTCGAGCGCGTTTACGCGGATAACTCGTACGTGCTTGAAGATGAGGGTATATTCTGTGCGTGGCAGAATTACTATAATAGCAAATCGAAGCTGTGCGACTTTTATCTCTCTATCTTTACGGAGAATGAGGACGGCTCGTGGACGAGATATGACGAAGAGCAGCGCGAAAAATGCTGGTCGCTTCGTACAGTCAAGGCTATCCTTGATGAAACGGGCTTTGAGCTTTGCGCGCTGACGTCTGATTTTGACGGCTCGAGCGTGGACGGCGACACCGAACGGTGGTATTTTGTGGCGCGCGCCAAAAAATAATATTTAGGGAAATAAAATGAAACCGAAATCAACCATACTGCGAGCGATGACGCGTGACGGCAGCGCTCGCGCATTTATTCTTAATTCAACCGACATCGTAAACACGGCTATCGGCTATCATAAGACTACGCCTACCGCATCGGCACTGCTTGGCAGAACGCTTACAGCCGCGTCGATGATGGGTACGCTTTTAAAGGATAAGGGCAACACTCTGACGCTCAATATCCGCGGTGACGGCCCTGCTAAAAACGTCATCGCCGTGTCCGACTACGCAGGCAACGTGAAGGGATATATCGCCGAGCCGTACGTGGATATTCCAAAGAAGGCGAACGGCAAGCTTGACGTTTCGGGCGCTATCGGAAACGGTACACTCGCGGTCGTCAAGGATATAGGCCTCAAGGAGCCGTACTCGGGTATGATAAATCTCGTCAGCGGCGAGATTGCAGAGGATATTACGCAGTATTTTGCCGCGAGTGAGCAGACGCCGAGCCTTTGTGCGCTCGGTGTGCTCGTTGACCGCGACTATACCTGCAAGGCGGCGGGCGGTGTGCTTATATCACTGCTTCCGTTCGCGGCAGAGGAAACTATCGCACAGCTTGAAAAGAACGCGGCAAACCTTGCGAACGTATCGAAGCTGTTCGACGACGGGCTTTCCAACGAGGAGATAATGAATATCGCCCTCGAGGGAATAGAGTACGATATTTTCGACGAGCTTGACGTTGCTTATGCGTGCGACTGCTCGCGCGAGCGATGCGGCGGTGCGCTTGTGAGCCTCGGCAAGAGTGAGGTGGAGAACCTCTTTAAAGAGTGTCGCGACGAGGGTAAGCCTGAAGAAATACAGTTCGAGTGCCATTTCTGCGACAAGAAGTACGTCTTCACGAGAGGTGACGCAGAGGCGCTTTTTGAGAAGGCAAAGGCATAATTTTGTCAGAGGAGCAGTATACTTTAAACGTGTCTTAAATTATTTTAAGAAATTTCAAAAAAGGTATTGACAAACGTGATTTGTCGTGGTATAATATAAAAGTCGCAAGGAACAGACTTGCGACGCATGGAAGCTTAGCTCAGCTGGGAGAGCATCTGCCTTACAAGCAGAGGGTCACAGGTTCGATCCCTGTAGCTTCCACCATAATGGCCGGGTAGTTCAGCTGGTTAGAACGCTAGCCTGTCACGCTAGAGGTCGTGGGTTCGAACCCCATCTCGGTCGCCATTATGCCTCTGTAGCTCAGTTGGTAGAGCAGGGGACTGAAAATCCCCGTGTCGTTGGTTCGATTCCGACCGGAGGCACCAGCTTCGGCAAACGCCGAAGCAATATGCGGATTTAGCTCATTTGGTAGAGCGCGACCTTGCCAAGGTCGAGGTGGCGGGTTCGAGCCCCGTAATCCGCTCCATTTTTTTATGTGCGTACCGCGAAAGCGGTACGCATTCGGCGCCATAGCCAAGCGGTAAGGCAGAGGTCTGCAAAACCTTTATTCCCCGGTCCGATTCCGGGTGGCGCCTCCAAACAAAAGAGCACTGCGAGAGCAGTGCTCTTTTGTTTGGAACGATGTGTTCCGCTTGCGCGGAACGAGATGTGCACTTCGTGCGTGATGTTTCCTTCGGAAGTGATGTGCGCTTCGCGCGTGAGGATGCGGAACACATCACATCACTTTGCGACGAAGGAGCAAAACATCACTGTGCCATAAGGCGCTACATCACTATGGCGAAGCCATAACATCACTATTTACAAAAGCACTTCGTGAGAAGTGCTTTTGTTTTTGGAACGATGTGTTCCGCTTGCGCGGAACGAGATGTGCACTTCGTGTGTGATGTTTCCTTCGGAAGTGATGTGCGCTTCGCGCGTGAAGATGCGGAACACATCACATCACTTTGCGACAAAGGAGCAAAACATCACTGTGCCATAAGGCACTACATCACTATGGCGAAGCCATAACATCACTCTTTACAAGTGATCAAATTTATGATATAATATGGGTAGAAAGTGAGGTGCCACTATGGCTGAATCCAAACTCCGTGAATTATCTATGGAATTTTCCGTTGATATTATTAACCTTGTTAAATACTTGAAATCAAATCACGAATCCGTTATCGCTAATCAGATCGGCAGAAGTGGCACATCCATCGGTGCAAATATACACGAAGCACAGTACGCCCAAGGCAAAAAGGATTTTATATCCAAACTTGAAATAGCGCTTAAAGAGGCAAGCGAAACAGGATATTGGCTTGAGCTTGCCTATAGAACAAACTATATTGATGAGAACCAATACAAAACACTTTCTGATAATTGCACCGCACTCCGAGTTATGCTTGTTTCCTCTTGTAGAACAGCAAAGGCAAGTTTGGAAAGCAAATAATCAACAACCACGAAGGATGGCGAAGATATGAAATATATATCAACAGCAATTTTAATTGTTGCACTACTTTTAGCATCGACGAGTTGCTCACTACTATATGGCCATGAAATCAATGCAATCGGCGCGTTTGATGTGGGGTACAGTAAAACTCTTAAGGATGCCTTTTTGGGGCGTTATAATTGGGATGATATAGAGAGCGGAATGAATATTGAGATCCCCGAATATTATAACAATATTAAAATTACAGGCCTTGGCGGATATTTTGGGAGAGGTGTTCCAACGGCATTTGAGATAGTTCCTACTGAAAAAGTGAGAAGTACACTTTGCCCGAATGCAAATAATTGGTCGTACGCAAACAATACAGCGGGGATTGACGCCGACAATGTGCAGTATTTGAAGTTCACGCTGCACATTAGCAAATATATTGAAGAACTCGTGATGCCGTATGCAGGTGGGATAATTGTGGCAGAATGTGTGGAAAATGAAGAAATAAAGTATAATGTATACGTTTTAACCTGCTATGTTACCTGTGATGAGGACAACGAAACATTTTATGCTAAGGATGGAAAGCTTTATTTCAGAGAAAACGATGTGCTGGTCGAAGATATTACCTATGAAGATTTTGATTTAGATGCACATAATGAGAAATATAAGGACGGAATAACGTGGTTTAATTCGATCGCATCATAAGATCGCGTTACGCGCCAGCTCGTAGCTTCTTGCGGCTTGACGGTATACAATGCTTCGCATTGATGATATACCGCAACAAGTTGCAGATGATATGAACGCCTTTGGCGTGATAGAACGCGGCGGATTGACACCGCGCCTCTTTTATGCTATAATAAGCCCAGAAAGGCGGTGTGAATATGAAGAAGCGATTTGCTTTTTTGCTTTTGCTTATGTCAACTTTTGTGCTCTCATCCTGTCAAGTGAATTGGTTTGGAGATCTCTATGATGTCCCGTGGTATTTTATAGCCATTCCCGTAATCGTCGTGTTTGTCGTCTTGTATGTCACTATAATATCGAAAACATATGTATGCCCGAACTGCAAAACCGAATTTAGACCGAAATGGTATCAAGCATATATTACAGTTCATTTTAACGGTTCTCGCGTTGCAAAATGTCCGAATTGCGGAAGAAGAGGATTTTGTAAGAGAAAAGATTAGTGTCGTCTTTTTTGTCAACACGCGCAAAAAAATCCTGCACGTAAGTGCGGGATTTTTACTTTTTGCCTCTTACCGCTTCACTCTTACCTAAGATGGCAGGATTTTTTGGGAAGTAATAGGTAAAAGGGAAGAGGTAATAAGTGAGGTAGCTTTTCGCTTTGGCGAAAAGCATTTTTATATTGCACTCAGCCACAAAGTGTGCTATAATAAAATCAGAAGGGCGGTGGAGATATGTTCTTGACGAAAAGAGGATTTTGGAAAATTGTTATTATGGCATTATGCTATTTTGCAATAGGAAGTTTTTGCATAATGGCGGGAGTAATATTCGGTGTTTTAGACGCCGATGCCAATTTTTTGTTTGTGTTGGGAGCTTTTTGTTATATTTTTTGTCCGATTATAATTGCTTGGGGACGATATGCGGAAGGCAAGGGAAAGTTAATCAATTTGGGGAACAAGCTGGTACGCAATGAACTGAAGCCGTACGAGTTTATTAAGGAATATCAGCGGCTGAAAAACTCAACCGATCTTGTTGTTAATAAACCAAGCATTGAAATTTTGCAATTAGTTGCCATAGCGTATGATTCTTTGGACGATAGAGAAAACTGTCTTTCTATTGCGGAGGAAATGGTTTCTGTTGCAAGCGAGAAAAAGAAGACGTTTGCAAAGCTTATAAAATGCTCGCTTTTATTTTCTTACAATATGGTCGATGATGCTGAAGCGGTTTTTACAGAAATTCGGACCTCAAAGCAGAATTTTATGTGTCAAGCGTTGACAGATGCAATTTTTAATAGCGACCGCGCAATGGCTCTGGGAGATTATAAAACGGTGGAGGCATATAATTTAAAAGCGCTTTCGCAAACCTTTCCAAAACTCGATAATTTGTCAAGGCTAATGCTCCATTATAAGTTAGGCGAGGTTTATGAGAAATTACAAAGCTATGAGAACGCGATTCCATATTATAAGTATTGCATTGATAACGGCGGAGAAACAGCAATAAAAGAGTCCGCAAAATCCGCATTGCAGCGAATACAATAAAAGCAAAGCATCCTTTTTGTTTTGGAAATGATGTTGGCTGCGGAAGTTATGACGGTTTCGTCTAATGATGTGTGCCTGACGGCACATTTTATGGCAAACATCGCATCATTGCGTCACGAAGTGGCGCAACATCATATTTGCGAATCAAATGCATCATATCGCCGCAGACGATGTTTCATTTACCCCTTGCAACCCATCCCAAAGTGTGCTATAATGAAATCAGAAAGGCGGTGGGAGTATGAAAAAAGTAAATATTTTTCATTTGATAGCATCAATTTGCTGGTTCTTTTTCTTTCTCATAAATTTTTTGGGATTATTTATAGAGCTTCCGCCTATATTGAATGCTTGCAGAATTCTTTTTTTGATAACCGCACTTGTTATGCATATCATAATTTTGAGCAAAACAATAAAAGATAAAAAGAAAAAATAAAACAGCGAAAATGAGTAAGGCATTTTTCGAACCGCATAACAAAACCCGTATACTCAGTCGAGTATACGGGTTACTTTTATAAAACGACTACAAACAAAAGATACATCAGCGGCAGGGTTACTATCGCGAGTATCGACGAAATGAGCGCCATAGAGGCACCGGTTTTGGTATCTCCGCCGTAGGTCGCAGGGTAAACTATGGTGTTAAGTCCGAGCGGTCCGGCGAAAGCGAACAGCGTAAAGAGAATTACCGCGTTGCTTATCTGGAAATTGATAATGCTTTGAACTATCGGGCTGTTTATAAATGTGAATATGCCGAGTATTGCTGACGGAATAACGATAAGACGCATAAGCGAGGCGAGATATACCTTTTTGTTAAGAATCATCTCTTTGAAGCTGTAGCCGCCGACAACGAAGCCTGCAAGTACCATCGAGAGACCTTGACATTTGCCCGCGCTGTCAAGCACATTCATTATGGGAGTCATAACACCCTCGGGGATATATGCGCGCACGTTCAAAAGACCGAGCACTATACCGAGCACTACAGCTATCATAGGCGGGGTAAGAAGGCCTTTTCTGAGATTCTTTAAAACGCCGTCGCCCTTGTCCTTGGGGATGAGAACGTAAAGTCCCCAACCGTAGCAAAGAATATTCATAAAGAACTTAAAAAGCGTGTACTGGAAATATTGCGTGCTGTCGATTCCGCCGAAAATGCCGATGATCAAAAAGTCGCCGACATATCCGTAGTTTGCGAAAGCGAGTGCGTATTTGTAGATGTTTCTCTGATATGTAAGCTCGGCGGATTCCTTGTATTTGCCAACGAACAGCCTTGAAATCGGATATGCAATGGCGATTGCCACGAGCACCAGAACAAGACCAAACAAAGGAAATTCGATGTTTTGCACAAGAGTTTCGAGTGAACAGTTGGTTATCTGCGTTTTGAGTGCGAGAGCAGGCGCGACAACGTATGTTAAAAGCTTTGCGATTACGGTGCCTGCATTGTCGGGCAGAATGTTTTTCTTGCGAAGGATAAAACCTATAGCCATGAGAACGAACATTGTCATCATTTGCTGGAGCGTGAGATAAAAAACTTGCATAAAAACTCCTCTTGCCATATTAGGCGTAAAAAATCCGCGGAGATCATCTCCGCGGACCTTGTTTTGTGGTGGAAGCTACAGGGATCGAACCTGTGACCCTCTGCTTGTAAGGCAGATGCTCTCCCAGCTGAGCTAAGCTTCCGTTTCGGCATAGCCGAAAAAATGGAGCGGATTACGGGGCTCGAACCCGCCACCTCGACCTTGGCAAGGTCGCGCTCTACCAAATGAGCTAAATCCGCGTGTGTGCACGCCGTCGCGTTTCAACAGATGATATTATATCACAACAAAACCCGTTTGTCAAGGGCTTTTTGAAAAAATATTATTTTAATGGTAAAACAAATCGTAGGGGGCGCATTCTATATGCGCCCGTTTCTATATGTTTTTAGCGATGTAGGGGCGATTCGTGAATCGCCCCTACGCGTTTATGCCATTACTTAAAATACTTGGTAATGCCGAGCGTTGCAAAATAATCGTCGGGAGTTTCTGCACGGCGGATAAGCTCGACTGTGCCGTCCTCCTTGTAAAGAAGCTCTGCGCTGCGAAGCTTACCGTTGTAGTTATAACCCATAGCGAAGCCGTGTGCGCCTGCGTCGTGAATCGCGAGAATGTCGCCGATGTCGATCTTCGGAAGCATACGGTCGATCGCGAACTTATCGTTGTTTTCGCAAAGTCCGCCCGTTACGTCGTACTTGTGATCGCAGGGCTCGTTTTCCTTGCCCATAACCGTGATGTGGTGGTAAGAGCCGTACATCGCGGGGCGCATAAGATTTGCCGCGCACGCGTCGCAGCCGATGTATTCCTTATATATATGCTTCTCGTGGATAGCCTTGGTGATGAGCATACCGTTGGGCGCGAGCATATATCTGCCAAGCTCGGTAAAGAGCGCCACGTCGCCAAGACCTGCGGGCACGAGTATCTCCTCGTAAACCTTGCGTACGCCCTCGCCGATGATAGCGATGTCTGCCGGCTCTGCATCGGGAAGGTACGGCACGCCAACGCCGCCCGAAAGGTTAATGAAGGAAATGTCAACGCCGGATGCTTCCTTGATCTCAACCGCGAGCTTGAAGAGCACGCCTGCAAGAGTGGGGTAGTACTCGTTGTTGGTGTTGTTACTCGAGAGGAACGCGTGGATACCGAAGCGCTTTGCGCCCTTTTTCGCAAGGATCTTATAAGCCTCGATGATCTGCTCCTTGGTCATACCGTACTTTGCTTCACTGGGCGAGCCCATAATCTGTGTGCTGATACGGAAATCTCCGCCGGGATTGAAGCGGCAGCAGATGGTTTCAGGGATATAGCCGATAGTTTTTTCGAGAAAATCGATGTGCGTGAAGTCGTCAAGGTTGATTATCGCGCCAAGCTCCGCCGCCTTTTTGAAGTCCTCGGCAGGCGTTGCGTTGGATGAAAACATAATGTCGTCGCCCTTAAAGCCAACCTTGTCGCTCATAATGAGCTCGGTCAGTGATGAGCAGTCGACGCCGCAGTTTTCCTGTCCCAGAATGTCAAGCAGTACGGGGTTAGGCGTCGCCTTTACTGCGAAATATTCCTTAAAGCCCTTGTTCCACGAAAATGCGGCGTTAAGCGCGCGCGCACGCTCGCGGATACCCTTCTCGTCGTAAATGTGGAAGGGGGTGGGGTATGTCTCAATGATTTTTTCAAGCTGTGCTTTTGTAAGAAACGGTGTTTTCAACGTCTTTTCACTCCTATAACAAATTAATCTACAAATAATTATAGCATACAATATCCTGCGTGTCAACCGAAAACACGATCAAAAATGCACAAAATACTGTATTAAAATAAGTGAAATGCGCACACTGCCGTCACAAAAAAGTAAGCGAAACCCCTTGACATAAAGAAAAAACTGTGATATAATAAATACTCGGTATGGGATATTTATGCCTACGTATAGATATTCCATCTCCTTACCGGACGCAAATTTTTCGAGGCGTTCGGTCTAATGTCCATGAGGAGGTGTAACACAATGGATAAGATTTCATCCTACGAAACTCTGTTTATCGTTGACGTACAGCAGGGTGAGGAGGGCGTTAAGGCTCTGGTTGATAAGTTCACCGGTCTTATTGCTGCTAACGGTACCATCGAGTCCGTTGATGAATGGGGTAAGCGCAGACTCGCATACCCGATCAACGATCTTGCTGAGGGCTACTACGTTCTTGTAAACTTCAAGAGCGCTCCCACTTTCCCGCTCGAGCTCGAGCGCGTATTCGGCATCACCGACGGTATCATGCGTTCTATCGTTATCAAGCATGACGAGAAGAAGCTCGCAAAGGCTGTCGCTGCTCCCGCTGAAGAAGCTCCCGCTGCAGACGCTGAATAATTCGGTAACAGAATGGAGGACGGACAATGGCAAACTTTAACTTCAATAAGGTTATCCTCGGCGGTCGCTTAACCGCAACTCCCGAGCTCAGACAGACTCCCAGCGGCGTTATGGTAACGACCTTTACAGTAGCTGTAAACCGTCGTTTCGCATCCAGAACGGAGGACGGACAGAACGCACAGCCTCAGGCGGATTTTATCCGCGTAACGGCGTGGCGTCAGCAGGCTGAATTTGCTTGCAAGTACTTCCAGAAGGGTTCGTCTATTTGCGTTGTCGGCTCGATTCAGACACGTTCTTGGAACGATGCTCAGGGCAACAAGCAGTATTCAACTGACGTTGTTGCTGACGAGATCAACTTCGTTGATGCCAAGGGCGAGGGACCCGCTTATCAGCAAAATGGCGGCGCGTATATGCCTTCCGGCTATGCAGAGCCCCAGTACTCAACACCCGCCGGACAGGCTCCGGCATCGCAGAGCGGCGCGGCACCCCAGTTCGAAACACTTGAGGGTGACGACGAGCTGCCGTTCTAAAATAAACAAAGGAGGTTTCATAAAATGGATAGAGAGAGAACCGAAAGAGACGCTTCTAAGCCTTACCGTGCAGGTATGCGCAGAAAGAAGAAGGTCTGCCAGTTCTGCGCAGATAAGATCGACGAGATTGATTACAAGGACGTTGCAAGACTTCGCAAGTATATCAGCGAACGTGCAAAGATTCTTCCCAGAAGAATTTCCGGTACCTGCGCAAAGCATCAGCGTCAGCTGACCATCGCTATTAAGCGTTCGCGCCACGTAGCACTTCTTCCTTACATCAGCGACTAATTTCGCGGTAAGGGAACAACGATAAGTCAATATATTTGCCCGAATATCGGAGATGCGGTTTTGCCGTGTCTCCGATTCGTTGGTTTTGGCACTTTTGTGATTTAGATGATATTTTCACAAGTTACAAGACTAAAGCGCTCGTGCGTTTGTTTGCAAAAACGCTGTGAGAATATATTTTAAGGAGTTTATAATATATAATTATGGAAAAATTAGTTGCGGCATTAACCTTTGGCGGCGCACTGATCGCGCTTCTTTACGCGCTGTTTACCGCTATGCGCGTGATGAAGTTCTCAGAGGGAACTGAGCTTATGAAGAAAATATCCGCGTCTATACGCCAGGGCGCAAATGCTTACCTCAAGCGTCAGTATAAGATAGTCGCAGTGTTTTTCGCCATTATGTTCGTTTTGCTTGGAATAATGGCGATTTTTGGACTTATCACGCCGTATGTTCCGTTTGCCTTTCTGTCGGGCGGAATATTCTCCGCGCTTTCCGGCTTTATCGGAATGAAGATCGCGACGCTTTCCAATGCGAGAACGGCTAACGCGTGCAGAGAAGGGCTTAACCGCGGTCTTCGAGTGGCATTTTCGGCAGGAAGCGTAATGGGCTTTACGGTCGTCGGACTCGGACTTCTCGATATTTCTATCTGGTTCTTCTTGCTTAAATTCGTTTTCGGACTTGCAGCTTCGGACATTACAGGCGCGATGCTTACCTTCGGTATGGGAGCATCCTCGATGGCGCTGTTTGCGCGTGTTGGCGGTGGTATTTTCACCAAAGCCGCTGACGTCGGTGCAGACCTCGTGGGCAAGGTCGAGGCAGGTATTCCAGAGGATGATCCTCGCAACCCTGCGGTTATCGCAGATAACGTCGGCGATAATGTGGGCGACGTTGCGGGTATGGGAGCGGATCTTTATGAGTCGTACGTTGGCTCGATAATCTCCGCTTGTGCGCTCGGCGTTGCCGCGTTCCAGAGCTTTGAAGCGATGGCTCTGCCTTTGCTTCTCTCGGCACTCGGAGTCATATGCTCGATAATCGGTACGGTGTTTGTCAAGACCAAGGAGGGAGCGACACAGAAGCAGCTTCTTGGCGCACTTTCGCGCGGAACGAATTTCTCCGCGATAGTTATCGCACTTGCCGCTTTCCCGATCGTGTGGTTCGTGCTCGGAAAAGAGCATTGGACGATGTATTTTGCGATATTTGCAGGACTCGTGGCAGGCGTGCTTATCGGTCAGGCGACCGAATATTTCACCTCCGACAGCTATAAGCCGACCAAAAATCTCGCGGCTACGAGCGAAACGGGTACGGCTACCATAATCATCGGCGGACTTTCCGTTGGTATGCTCTCAACTCTTCTTCCCATAATAATCGTTGCGGTCTGCATACTCGTTGCATATTTTGTATCGGGCGGTGCTGCCAGCGCGTCTGCCGGACTTTACGGCATCTCGCTTGCGGCTGTGGGTATGCTCTCCACACTCGGCATCACACTCGCAACCGATGCGTACGGTCCTATCGCCGATAATGCAGGCGGTATCGCGCAGATGGCAGGTCTTGACGAAAAGGTAAGAGAGCGCACGGACGCGCTTGACTCGCTCGGAAACACCACTGCGGCAACCGGTAAGGGATTCGCTATCGGCTCGGCGGCACTCACCGCCCTCGCTCTTATGGCGTCGTATATTGATAAGGTACATACAATCGAGGGTGGTGCCGAAAAGATCGCCAACCTCAGCATCACGAATCCTACCGTTCTCGTTGGACTTTTTGTCGGCGCGTGCTTGCCGTTTGTGTTCGCCGCGCTTACTATGAATTCCGTCGGCAGAGCGGCACAGAGCGTCGTTAAGGAAGTGCGCCGCCAGTTTAAGGAGATCGTCGGACTTATGGACGGAAAGGCAGATCCCGACTACGCAAAGTGTGTTGATCTTTGCACAAAGGCGAGCCTTCGTGAGATGGTATTCCCGACGGTCGTTGCCGTAATCGTACCGATCGCACTTGGCCTGATACTCGGATGTACGGGCGTTGTGGGTATGCTCGCGGGTTCTACAGTTTCAGGCTTTTTGATGGCTGTGTTTATGTCGAATTCGGGCGGCGCGTGGGATAACGCCAAGAAGTATATCGAAAGCGGAACTCACGGCGGCAAGGGCTCGGATAACCACAAGGCGGCTGTTGTTGGCGACACCGTCGGCGATCCCTTCAAGGATACCGCAGGTCCGTCGATCAACATTCTCATCAAGTTGCTTTCGATGATATCCATTGTATTCGCGGCGCTTGTTGTAGGCTTTTCGATACTCTAAATAATAATTACCGCAGTACGCATGGCGTACTGCGGTTTTTCCTAGAAAAACAACTGTGCGAACAGATACATACAAAACAGCATCAGCGACAGATTTCCGCCGCAAACGAGTAGCAGATATACCGCCGCGAGCCACAGAAGGGCGAGCGTCACGGCAGAAACCGCGCTTACTATTTTGTGTGCTACATTTGGTGCAAGCTGTGCGAGAAGAGCTTCGAGCATACAGCCGCCGTCAAGCGAGCGTATCGGGAGTAGATTTACGAAAGCGAGCGAGAGCGAGCAGGCGACAAAAAAATCGGCGTACGCGTTTTCTATCCCACTCGCCGCTACTATGGCCGCTGAAATAATATTTGCCGCGCCGCCCGCCGCAAAGACGGCGGCACGTACGAGCTCGTTTCCACAGTACTCCGGCGCGCGTATTTCTGCGCCGAACATAGTTATCTCCACCTCGCGCACGTCCATGTTGGCGGCACGCATTACGACGAGGTGTCCGAGCTCGTGGCAAAGCGCCGCGGCGAGCACGATAAGCGAAAGTGCGCTTCTGTCGAGGATAATAAGCAGGGCGAAAAATAGTACGGTCGGCGGACGGATACGTATTTTTATTCGGCGCTTCACTCTGTGGGAGGCGTGATTATCGGCGGCAGAGTTGCGCCAACGGGCGCTTCATTTGGCGCGGCTTTGGGCGTTGTCCCAACGAATACGGTGCCGTTTTGCAGATTTTCGGCTGCTGCCTCGTGTATCAGCGATACCGAAACTGCGCCGTCCATAGTAAGCTCGGACAGCGAAACGCTGATTCCGCCGCCGTCCGAGGTGATGACGTTGTAGGCGAGTACCCCACCCGATGTGACGAAGAGGGCGGCGGCGAGCAAGAGAGTGTCGACTTTGCGGCGCTTTAACATTGGCAAGACCTCCTTTTATTTGGTGGTTTATGTATATTCGGAAAGATCGTGAGGTATGCCGTAAGCGAACAGATAAAAAACGCCGCGTGGTTAACCACGCGGCGTTTGTGCGATTTTTTACTTGATAACCTTTGTAAAGATGAGTGCAAGTACAACGATGCCTGCAAAAACGTAGAGCTCAACGAGCGAGGCAACGAGTCCGAGCAGAACACCGATAATAGAGCCGACTACAGGGATAAGACCTGCGATAACTCCTGCGAGAGCGAGGAGCGCTCCTGCGATAATGCCTGCGGCTATGTAAATGATAATTCCGACAACGAGGTTTGCGGAGGTGTCGGAATATTTAAACGAAATCGGAAAAATTTTCTTTAAGGTATCCATAATATATTCTCCTTTGAATTAAAAATTGTATGCGCCATATACATATTATAGCATTTTTCGAGGCGTGTGTCAATACGGTGATGCGGATTTGTGAGTATAATAAAACAAAAACCGCCGCGCTTGGCGCGGCGGTTTTACTATTCTCAAAGCTTACGCAAGCTCTGCGAAGTACTTGATGGTGCGAACCATCTGGCTGGTGTAGGAGTTCTCGTTGTCGTACCAAGAAACAACCTGTACCTGATAGGTGTCGTCGTCGATCTTTGCAACCATGGTCTGGGTAGCATCGAAGAGAGAACCGTAACGCATACCGATAACGTCGGAGGATACGATCTCGTCGGTGTTGTAACCGAAGGACTCGGTGGAAGCCGCCTTCATAGCAGCGTTGATGCTGTCCTTGGTAACGTCCTTACCCTTAACAACTGCGATAAGGATAGTGGTCGAACCGGTGCAGGTAGGAACGCGCTGTGCAGCGCCGATGAGCTTACCGTTGAGCTCGGGGATTACGAGACCGATAGCCTTAGCAGCGCCGGTGGAGTTAGGAACGATGTTCTGTGCACCTGCGCGAGCGCGGCGGAGGTCACCCTTTCTGTGAGGACCGTCGAGGATCATCTGGTCGCCGGTGTAAGCGTGAACGGTGGTCATAATACCGGACTGGATAGCGTATGCATCGTTAAGAGCCTTAGCCATAGGAGCGAGGCAGTTAGTGGTGCAGGAAGCTGCGGAGATGATCTGGTCATCAGCAGTAAGAGTGTTGTGGTTTACATTGTAAACGATGGTCTTGAGGTCGTTGCCTGCGGGAGCAGAGATAACAACCTTCTTTGCGCCTGCGTTGATATGCGCCATGTGCTTATCCTTGGAGCAGTAGAAGCCGGTGCACTCGAGAACAACGTCAACGCCAAGCTCACCCCAAGGGCAGTTAGCAGCGTCCTTCTCAGCGTAAATCTTGAGAGTCTTGCCGTCTACGGTGATGGTGCCAGCCTCGTCGTCAGCACATACGTCGTGCTCGTAGCGACCCTGAGCGGTGTCGTACTTGAGAAGGTGAGCGAGCATCTTGGGGCTGGTGAGGTCGTTGATAGCAACTACTTCATAACCCTCTGCGCCGAACATCTGACGGAAAGCAAGACGTCCGATACGACCGAAGCCGTTAATAGCAACTTTAACAGACATTTTAAAATCCTCCAAAATATATAAAAAATTTTTTGACAATTTGCCATAGCAGTCTGCGTTAAATATTTAACATATGTCCGCAGACATACTTGTACCTTATTATTTTACCTCATTTTCTCCGTTAATACAAGAGGTTTTGGGAAAGTTTTTCAATTTTGTAACATTCACTTTAAATATAACATAAATTAATGAGGTTTTTATTGATTTCGTGCGGTAATCAGGTGTTTACCACCTTGTAAACCTCATTCTTCGCTATACCGCGGTCCTTCGCGCAGGCTTTTATCGCGTCCATTTTTGATTTGCCCTCGCCAACGTAGTGCGCGACGTGCTCTTCTATACTCATTTCGCTCCAGAACGCTTCTGCGCGTACCTGCTCGGTGCTTGCACCCTCTACGATAAGTACGTACTCGCCGCGTGGCTCGTGCTCGGAATACATCGCGGTGGCGACAGAAAGGGTGGTGCGAAGTATCTCCTCGTTCAATTTTGTAAGCTCGCGGCAGAGCGAGATCTTGCGCTCGCCGAATGCGCTGTAGAGGTCTGCGAGGGTCGCCTTTAATTTATGCGGTGCTTCATAGAAAATGAGCGTGCGCGTGTCGCACTTGAGCTCGGCAAGGCGGTCGCGGCGCTCCCCCTTGTTTGTAGATAAAAAGCCCTCAAACGCAAATCTTCCCGTAAACAGTCCCGACAGAGTAAGTGCTGTCATGGCGGCGCACGGACCGGGAACTGCCGTAACGGGTATACCGCGCTCGGCGCACAGTCTTACAATGTCCTCTCCGGGATCGCTTATGCCGGGCATCCCTGCGTCGGTGACGAGCGCGCAGGATTCGCCCGCGGATATGCGCGCGCATATTTCCTCGCCGCGCTCGCGCTTATTGTGCTCATAGTAGCTTACCATGGGCTTTTTGATGCCGAATATCGCGAGCAGCTTCGCCGAGTTTCGCGTATCCTCGGCGGCGACGAAATCTACACCTGCGAGCACCTTTTTCGCGCGCTCGGACAGATCGGCGAGATTGCCTATCGGTGTCGTTACAAGATACAGCGTGCCGCCGTTCACTTTATTCTTTTCATCGCCCGTATCGGCGTAGTAAACATCAGGGCTTTTTGTAAGGCTCATCGAAATCACCCGTTTCGTAGATTTTTGTAAGTGCGTCCGTATAAACGCTGTCGTGCTTATACATTATGAGCGGCGGCGTGACGTAAATGCCCGCGCTCGCGCCCTTTTTTGCCTCGCACAGCACAAGGCAGGGCGGAAGCTCGGCTCTTGCGTGCACGAATGTCATACGCTTTGGCTCAAGCTTTGCCGCGGTGAGCGCGTTTGTAAGCTCGCACAGTCGGTCGGGACGCCATACGACGTAGAAAAGTCCGCCGTGCTTAAGTATGCGTGCGGCAGACTTGCAAAAGTCGCCGATACCGCCTGCGATCTCGTGACGCGCGATGTTTTTTCGTGCGCTCTCGTTCGCCTTACCGGAGGGCTTCATATACGGCGGGTTTGACACCGCTACGTCAACTGTGCCGCCGAGCATCGCCTCGGTAACGTCGCGCACGTCTGCACAGTGCGCGATAAGCCTATTTGAAAGACCGTTTATCTCGGCGTTACGGGTGATAAGCTCAGCGAAGTCATTTTGCAGCTCTATGGCGTGCACGCGTGCTACCTTACCGCGCGACAGCATAAGAAGCGGGATAACACCTGTGCCGCTGCCAAGGTCTGCCGCGATGGCGTGCGTCTGTTGGCGTACGTACGCAGCGAGCAGATACGCGTCCGTACCGAACGTAAGCCCATCCGTTTTTTGTATTAGATTAAGACCGTCGTTTATCTCGGTCAGCGTTTCATCGTTTTTTAAGTTCATAGTAATAAATTCGGGGTGCCCGAGGACACCCCATTATAGTTGATTTATTTTATACTGCTATGCAGTTAGTTGGCTTTTTCAAACTGTACGGGGTCAGGAAGGGTGATCTTCTTGATGTCCGCGCCTACCGCGCGAAGCTTGCCGACGACGTCGTCGTAGCCGCGCTCGATATAGTGGATATCCTCGATCTCCGTGCGACCGTTTACGCTGAGTCCCGCGATTATCATTGCAACGCCTGCGCGAAGGTCTACCGCCTTTACGGGTGCGCCCGAAAGGGGAAGTCCGCCCTCGATTATAGCCGTTGCGCCGTCTACCTTGATGGAAGCGCCCATACGCTTTAATTCTTCAACGTAGCGGAAGCGGTTGTTGAATATGCCCTCGGTGAGGCAGGATACGCCCTTTGCTAAACAAAGAAGC
>JAZSJI010000168.1:0-7458 GCA_045534235.1 Candidatus Flemingiibacterium sp.
AAAATCAGACTAAAATAAGCGCACTCGCCAAGGACCTTGCGCTCAAAAACAAGGATATTATCGAGGTGCTCGCGTCAAACGGCATCGAGGGCAAATCCACGTCGGCGTCACTGACTCCCGATGAATTTGATCTCGTTATCAACACGCTTACCGAGCGTACGCAGATCGACAGTATGGGCGATTATCTTGACAAGAAGTCGAGAATAATTCTCGAAAAGCCCAAGGCGAAAGAAGAACCCAAGGAAGAAGTAAAGGAACAGCCGAAGGCGGAACAGCCCTCGGTCGAGCCGAAGGTGGAAGCACCCAAGACGGAAGCACCCAAGACGGAAGCGCCCAAGACGGAAGCGCCCAAGGCAGAGCCGGCTAAAGCTCCTGCACCTAAAGCTGATGCTCCCAAGACAGACGCGCCCAGAACCGAGCAACGTCCGCAGGGCAATCGCGATTTTCAGCCTCGCGACGCACGTCCGCAAGGTAATCGCGACTTCCAGCCTCGTGACGGACAAAGACCGCAGGGTGGACGCGATTTCCAGAACCGTGACGGACAGAGACCGCAAGGTAACCGCGACTTCCAGAGCCGCGATGGACAAAGACCGCAGGGCGGCCGCGACTTCCAAAATCGCGATAACCGTCAGGGCGGATTCAGAGATAAAGACAGCGGCAACGAGCGCCGTCAGCCTGCGTCCAAGCGCGAGCCGGTACACACCTACACTCGCGGTCAGAACGCCGCAAAGAATACGGGAGAGAGCCGCATAGTAGATATGCGCACTACCACCGTCGACCTTGACAAGTACGACGAGCGTCTTGAAAATCTCGCGGCAGACACCGGTGTAGACGGACGCGCACAGAAGCAGAAGCTTAAGAAGCAGAATACCCGCGATTTCCGCAGTCAGCGCGAAAAGGAGCGTATGGCTATGGAAAAGATGCGCAAGCAGGGCATCGAGCGCGCAAAGAAGCAGCCGCTTCAGATCACAGTTCCCGACGAGATTTCCGTCGGCGAGCTTGCATCGCGCCTTAAGATAACCGCGGGCGAGGTCATCAAGAAGCTGATGATGCTCGGCGTTATGGCATCCGTAAACGAAATTATTGACTACGACACTGCGTACCTCGTTGCCGACGAGCTTGGCGCGAAGGTTACAAAGGAAGTCGTTATCACAATTGAAGAAAAGCTGTTTGACGAAGCAGAGGACAGCGCAGAGAATCTCGTGCCCCGCAGCCCCGTTGTTTGCGTAATGGGACACGTTGACCACGGTAAGACCTCGCTTCTCGACGCTATCCGTCACACTAACGTCACCTCGGGCGAGGCAGGCGGTATCACGCAGGCGATCGGTGCGTACCGTGTAAACGTTCAGGGACGCGACATCACCTTCCTCGACACGCCCGGCCACGAGGCGTTTACCGCAATGCGTGCACGCGGTGCGAAGTCTACCGACATCGCTATCCTCGTCGTTGCCGCGGATGACGGCATTATGCCGCAGACCGTTGAGGCTATAAACCACGCAAGAGCGGCAGGTATCGACATCGTCGTTGCAATAAACAAGATGGATAAGCCTGCGGCTAACCCCGACAACGTAAAGCAGGAGCTCACCAAGTACGAGCTCGTTCCCGAGGAGTGGGGCGGTGACGTTATCTGCGTTCCCGTATCAGCACTCACCAAGATGGGTATTGACGATCTGCTTGAAAACGTGCTCCTCGTTGCGGATATGAAGGAGCTTAAGGCTAACCCGAACCGTCGCGCAAAGGGCCTTGTCCTTGAGGCAAAGCTTGATAAGGGCCGCGGTCCTGTTGCAACCGTGCTCGTTCAGAACGGTACGCTCAACGCGGGCGACATCGTTATCGCAGGCACGTCGGTCGGACGTGTACGCGCTATGACCGACGATAAGGGCAAGCAGGTTAAGACGGCAGGTCCGTCCGTTCCCGTTGAGATAATCGGTCTTGCCGAGGTTCCCGAATCGGGCGACGAATTTGCGGCTGTTGAAGACGAGCGTATGGCACGCGAGCTTGCAGAGCAGCGCCGCGAAAAGGCGAAGGACGAGGCGTTCAAGGCTAACGCAAAGGTCAACCTTAACGACCTCTTCGCACAGATCTCCGAGGGCGTTAAGGACCTTAACATCATCGTTAAGGCGGACGTTGGCGGCTCGGCAGAGGCTGTTAAGCAGTCGCTCGTTAAGCTCTCCAATGAAGAGGTCCGCGTAAACATCATCCACACCGCAGTCGGTGGTATCACCGAGGGCGACGTAATGCTCGCGGCGGCGTCCAACGCGCTGATCGTTGGCTTTAACGTACGTCCCGACAAGAGCGCTATTGATAAGGCAGAGAGAGAATCCGTTGAAATTCGCACGTACCGCATCATTTACGAGTGCATCGAGGAAATCGAGGCGGCAATGAAGGGTATGCTCGCGCCGAAGTTCAAGGAAGTCGTACTCGGTCACGCCGAAGTGCGCCAGACCATTCACGTTCCCGGTGTCGGCACTATCGCAGGCTCGTACGTTCAGGACGGCAAGGTTTCGCGTAACGCGCAGATCCGCGTAGTACGCGACGGCGTTGTGATCTTCGAGGATAAGATTTCCTCCCTCAAGCGTTTCAAGGACGACGCGAAGGAAGTCGCACAGGGCTACGAGTGCGGTATCGGACTCGAGCGCTTCAACGACATCAAGGAAGGCGACGTTCTCGAGGCATTCATTATGGAAGAGGTTAAGCCTCAGTAAAAGAAAAAAGGACCGCATACCCGAGAGGGTATGCGGTTTTTTGTCCTTACTGGATTTTTACGTAGATTTTTGAGGTGTAAGAGTAAAGCAGGAGCGAATCGTTTGTGTCGCTTTCTTCGAGCAAAAATGCTATTTTCCACTGATTGTTTCCGAGATACTCGCGATAGATGATCTCGTTGCTGTCAGCGCGAAGCTCCGGCTTCCGATCAATTACGAAAGAGCCTTCTCTGTACTCTAATTCGACCTCGCCGTTTGCGATGCTGTAATTAACCAAGTTATAGCCGTTGACGCACGCCTTTAGCATTTCGTCGCGATGATCCTCGGCGATACCATCCATCGTAACGTCTGTTGCCGTCATCGTGACAACGTACAGCTTCTTATTCGACGAAACGGTATCGCCAAAATCCATAGATACAAATTTGTTGTTACCGTCAAAGGTGTGAATGATCTCCGTGCGGCTATACGGAACAAGGTTACCGTTTCCGTCGGTGAAACGTTCGACGAAATCCTTGCGTAAGATGCAGTTTGGATTAAGAACGCTTATGTTGTCGTAAACCTCAACACCGGTTACCGTGGCTGTGTAGTAATCGGTAGCACTGCGCGCAGACTGGCCGATTTCGAGTAGATCAGCTTCATAAACAGGATCGCGCTCGTAATAATATACTTTCGTTTCCTCGTCGCCCGTGGTATCGCTCACCTCGTTTATAATCGGAATTGCGAGCGTTGCATCGTCGGTTTCCTCAAGCGTAAGCGTGGTGGCGAGCGCGAGCAGCTCGTCGTCGGTGATGCCGTAGCTCACCCATATTTTGAGTACAAGCTCTTCCTCCTCAAATACGATGTAAGCCATTCTATTATAGTAAGCAGCCTCGCTGTTGCCTGTGATAACATACAGAGATTTGCCGCCTGCATCAAGCCGTGTTGCGTTGGCACTGCCGCCGATGATTTCATTAAGGTCACTGCGGCGAAGGTCGATGCCGTTTATCGTCATAGCTCGTGAGCTGTCACTACTGTCATATTTGCCGTTTGTGTTTGCGATTTCCCACATATCGGAGGGCAGATTGGGGATGTTTAGGCGAATGCTTATCTCGCTCTCGTCGGAATTCCAGCTTCTAAGCGGCTTTCCCTCGGCGGTGTCTGTGCTGGTACCTCCCTCATTCAGGCTTGCGTGGAAATGGACCTCGTTTCCATCCTGCTCCAAGCGAACGTCAACCCACCGTGCCGCCGCATATGCACCGAGAGTGAGCGCGGACAAAATAACGGCGCAGAGCACGATTTTTAACGGTACGCGAGTAAAAGCGTGGGACGTTTTGCTTGCTTTTACCGCTTCTTCGCGGCGTAGAGCGCAAAGCACCGATTCTTTTCGTTCGTTATAAGATTTTGAAAAAGTATGGTTATCTTTCATATCGTATCTCCTTTTTATATTCAGTACACGACTTTAAAAGCTTGCGGGCACGCTCGCACCGTTTTCTCACGAGGCTTTCGCTGATTTTCAGTACAGCTGACGTTTCACGCACTGTAAGATCGTCAATAAATAGACAACGCATAACCGATGCATATTTTTGCGGCAGCTCTGCAAGGAATGCCGGCGGCAAATCGTGACCGATTTCTTCCGCAATAGTGTTTTCCAGTGTCCCGTCAAGCGCCAAGCAATTCTCGAGTTGTTTCTTTTGTTTGCGGTACAAATCAAGTGCGGCGCTTTTCAGTGCCTTATATAC
Source organism: Candidatus Flemingiibacterium sp. (assembly GCA_045534235.1). Taxonomy (GTDB): domain Bacteria; phylum Bacillota; class Clostridia; order Oscillospirales; family CAG-272; genus Flemingiibacterium. Next base: position 4,421 of record JAZSJI010000168.1, read on the forward strand.
GTAACTTCGCACCGACGGGGAGTCGGGAACTGCGATTTTATCCCGATTGCGTATCAGACGCAAAAACGCTTCGTGTACCGCATCTTCGGCAAGATATTCATCGTGAAGTATTTTATAAGCTTCAAAATACATTGGCTGCTCGTAGAGCCTATACAGCGTGTCGATGATATCCTCGTTTGTATATGGCATACCGTGACTCCTTTCTGTGGATTTTTGTCCGGACACTAATTATAACGATGAAAAATACGCGTTTGTGACAAACTAAAGCAAATTTTGATAAAAAGCCGGTGACTAAATGTCACCGGCTTTTTGGGGTAAATACAGATTTTAAAAACTTACACTCTCTTCCACTTGACGCCACCTGCGATGTCGGTGATCTCAACACCCTTTGCGAGAAGGTCGGCGCGGATAGCGTCGGCTTTTGCAAAATCCTTTGCCTTTTTCGCGTCGCGGCGCGCCAAAATGAGTGCTTCCACGTCAGCGTCGGTTTCGCCCGACTCCGAAATTATCGTGAACTCGCCCGACTTGCCTGCCGCGGACGCTTTCGCAAGCTCTGCACGCTTTGCGGCGGCTTTTGCGATGAGGTCAAGTCCGAGCACCTTATCGAAGTCCGCGAGTACTGCGAGCTTGGTTGCGTCGTTTGTGTTATATTTAAGCACGTCGTAAACGGCGGTTACTGCGAGCGCGGTGTTGAGGTCGTTTGCGAGCGCTTCGACGAACTTTGCCTTGAGCGCGTCAAACGCCGCGGTGTCAATTTCAGCCGCTTCATCCTTAAGCGCGGCTATTTTTGCAACGAGCTTGTTGTAGGTTACGACCGCGTTGTCGAGATTCTCCCACGAGAATACGAGGTTCTTGCGGTAGTGGGACTGTAGGCAGAAAAGGCGGTAAACGAGCGGATCGTAGCCCTTTTCCTCAAGCAGGGAAACGGTAAGGAACTCGCCCTTCGACTTCGACATTTTGCCCGAGTTGGTGTTAAGATGATGCACGTGCATCCAATAGTTGCACCACTTGTGGCCGAGGTATGCCTCGGACTGTGCAATCTCGTTGGTATGATGCGGGAAAGCGTTGTCGATGCCGCCGCAGTGGATGTCGAGGTCTTCGCCGAGATGCTTCATAGAAATACCCGAGCACTCGATATGCCAGCCGGGATAACCAACGCCCCACGGCGAATCCCATTTGAGCGCCTGATCCTCGAACTTACTCTTGGTAAACCAGAGCACGAAGTCGTTTTTATTGCGCTTGTTGCTGTCCTCCTCAACGCTCTCGCGCACGCCGACCTCAAGGTCGTCCTCGGAGAAGTCGTTGAAGATGTAATACTGTTTCAGCTTCGACACGTCAAAGTAGACGTTGCCGCCCGCGAGATATGCATAGCCCTTTTCGATGAGCGTTTCGATTATATGAATGTAGTCGTCGATGCAGTTTGTCGCCGGCTCGACTACGTCGGGACGCTTGATATTGAGCTTGCGGCAATCCTCGAAGAATGCGTCGGTGTAGAACTTTGCGATCTCCATAACGGATTTATTCTCACGCTTTGCGCCCTTGAGCATTTTATCTTCACCTGTGTCTGCATCGGACGCAAGATGGCCGACGTCGGTGATGTTCATAACGCGCTTGACGTTATAGCCCTCGTAGCGGAGTGCCTTTTCGAGGATATCTTCCATAATATACGAGCGCAGATTACCTATGTGTGCGAAATGGTATACGGTAGGACCGCAGGTGTACATCTTTACGATGTCGGGGCTATTCGGTACGAAAGCCTCACGCGTACGCGTGGCGGTGTTGTAGAGTTTCATATTTATTCTCCTTGGTGTTATGTATAGGATACGCGGCTTTTTTGAAAAAAAGCCTGGCAAAAAACTTTATATAACGCATTCGCTAACAGAGTATTTGGCTAAACGGTAATTCAAGCTCTCGGTAGTTGAGGACCTCGCCGACACCCGTGCCGACACCCCAACGACCGTCTTGCGGTAATCATTCGTATTGCTATATCTTTGGCGTTGCATCAGGAAATATGCGAATGGTAGGGTTACTCCTTCTCCTCAAGCTTTTTCTCGAGCTGTGCGATGCGGACGTTCAGCTTGCAGATCTCTTGCGCCACAGGGTCGGGAATGTGTACCTGGTCGAGGTCGCAGTTGACTTTCGCGCCCGAGCGCTTGACCACTCTCGCCGGGATACCCACTGCGGTGCTGTTTTCGGGGATCTCGTCGAGCACGACCGCGTTTGCGGCTATCTTCGAGTTGCTGCCGACCTTGAACGGGCCGAGTACCTTCGCGCCCGAGCCGACCATTACGTTATCGCCGAGGGTGGGGTGACGCTTGCCGACGTGCTTACCCGTACCGCCGAGGGTAACGCCCTGATATATCGTGCAGTTGTCGCCGATCTCGGCTGTCTCGCCGATGACTACGGCACTTCCGTGGTCGATGAACAGTCCCTTGCCGATCTTTGCGCCGGGGTGTATCTCGATGCCAGTTAAGAAGCGCGCGCCCTGGGAAACCATACGAGCGGCAAAACGATGGTCGTTTTTGTAAAGCTTGTGCGAGAGGCGATACGCGAGAACGGCGTGAAAGCCTGAGTAGAGAAGTGCCACCTCGAGGTCGCTCGTCGCGGCGGGGTCACGCTCGCGGATGACGCGAATATCGTTTTTTATCTCGCTTGCGGTCTTTTTTAAGCCTTTCTTTATTTTTTCAAGGTCGAAATCTAAATTTATTTCCATATAATAATCTCCCTTCAAAATGAAAAAACGCCCCAAGACGCCACACGGCATCTTGTAAAGGCGTAGTACGCGGTTCCACTTTACGTTATACTCGACGGACACGAAAATGTCCCGCTTCTGTAACGCGAAGCAGACGGACACGGCTACGGTAGAGGCAATCTACTATCACCGCATCGGCTCACGGACGCACTTATTACCGTAAAGTTCACTCTGCGCTCACAGCACGCGTTAAACGCGGCGCAGTTCTCTGAAAGTGGCTTTTTCGGTATCCTTCCGTTCACAGCCTTTGTGTATACCATTATTATATACTAAACTTTTCGATTTG
>JAZSJI010000102.1:0-9812 GCA_045534235.1 Candidatus Flemingiibacterium sp.
CTTTTTCGACAGTCCGCGCGATACTATATGCGCAAAGCCGTCGTACTCGTAAAATCCGCCCGCGTGATCGGGTAAGAACCCCTGATGCGGCGCGTAAACGCCGTTGATAAACGGCGGCAAGCGCCACTGTCCGCCGTGTGCGTGTGCTGAATACGCCGCGTCAAACCCGAGCGAGCGGTAAAGCTCGAACTCCTCCGGACGGTGCGACAGCAGTATAGTAAACCGCTCATCCGATGCAACGTCGGCAAATTCATCCTTAAGCTCCTCTCGCCATTCTGTGAGTATCGGACTCACCCTGTCCTTGTCCTCGGCAAAACGCTCGGCAAGATTGTTGTGATGTATTTCGTCCTTAAAGAAATACGGGTCGCATACACCGCAGAGCAAAACGCCGTCAAATATTTCCTCACACGAGGTGCGGTGCATAAGCTTAACGCCCATTTTCTCAAGCTCTGCACAGATTTCATCGATATTCGGTATATACGCCTCGTGATTACCGAGCACCATATAGCACGGCGCGATTTTGGCAAGTGCCTCTAAAGCCACGCGCGAGGGATTATCCGCCGAAAAATCGCTTGGCGCGGACTCGTCCTTTTTGTTATCCTCGATCATATCGCCCGTGATAAATATAACGTCGGGCTTTTCCGCTTTTACGGCATCTATGAGCTTTTTTTGCCCCTTGCCGTACCGCGACTCGTGAAGATCGCTTATTTGAACGGCGCGAAACGAGCGCGTGAGCTTATCGGAGATTACCTGATACCTTCTCACGCAAAGCCTGTTTGAAGTTGCAAAAGCGAGTATGGCGGCGCATAAAAGAGCGCCGCCTAAAATCAACCATTTCATTTTATTCCTCATTTTCGGTGAGAATAACCTCAAGCACCTGAGGCTCGCTATCATCTAAAACGTATGCGCGATACTCTGCACCGCTGTTTTCAAGCACCTCGATGTATCCCACGAGCTTAACAGCCACATCGGTTTCAATGAGATAGTGCTTGCAAACGGTTCCGTTTATCAGCGTTTCACGGTAAGAGTCAACGCCAATAATCCCGTCGAGCACCGACTTTTCGCACACGATAAGTGCCGATTCATCGCTCGTATACGCTAAAAGCACCTCATCGAGCGTGCTTGCGAGATCGGCTTCATCGGCATAAGTAAGACCGTCGCCCCTTGCCGCCTCACTGACCCCTGCAGCAGTATCCAACGGCGAGGGTGAATATGCAACGACAGATGCGGTCGTTTCAACCACCCTGTCACTCTCGGCGGCATCGCCCTGAACGCTGTAATTCGCCTTGTCGTGAGCCGCCTCACCTTCAGCAACAATAACGTCGTCAGCATCTGCCGGAGTGTCCGCCGCATCGAACAGACCGCGCGGCTTCACGTCAAGCATTTCTGCGCTCGCACCGCCATCTATAAAGCCTCTTCCGACGACGAGTATCATGACAGCCGCCGCAACTGCAGCAAGCGAGCTCATCCAAGGCTTCACGCGAAGTCTTGGCGTGAGTATCTTCTTATCCTGCGGAGTTTTATCCACCTCCGCCATAACGCATCCGTAAAGCTCGGACGGCACAGGCTCCGATGAGCTCTTTACCAGTGCGAGCATTTCTCGAAGCTCGGCAAGCTCACCCCTGCACGATGCGCACTTGGTGATATGCGCCTCAAGTGCCACCGCGTCGGCGTCAGACAGTGCGCCGTCGATATAGTCGAGCATCAGCTCGCGAAAATCATCGCAGCCCGCCGTTTTTTTGTTTAGTAACATAAAAAATAATCTATCCTTTCGCGCGGATTTTATTCACCGCACTGTGTTTTGTTAATCATTAGACGCACGAAAACCAAATTTGTTCCCGATTTTGCGAAACTTTTTTAAAAAAATTTACGGGCTGTATACCTCAAGCAGTAATTCCTTCAGGTGAAGGCGTGCACGGTTGAGCCTTGATTTGACCGTTCCGACCTCAAGCCCCGTCATTTCAGAGATAGCCTCGTAGGAGTAGCCCTCGATGTCGCGAAGCTCGACCACCTCTCTCGCCTCGGGCGACAGCCTTGCGATAGCGTCGCGTACAAGCTTTATCTGCTCGCGCTTTTCCGTCATTTTTTCAGGTGACGTGCTCGCACTCTCGTCGGCGAATTCGACCTCGATCTCGTCGCCGTCCTTGTCGGTGTAGGTCGGCATAGCCTCGGTTGCGCTCGCCCTCTGATGCCGCAAGAAATCGAGGCAGGCGTTCTGACATATCTTATAAACCCACGTTGCAAAGCGGCAGTCGCCGCGATAACGCCCGATCGAGCGCCATATTTTTATAAATATCTCCTGCGACACGTCAAACGCATCGTCCGCGCCGGCAACCTTTAGCCGCACGCTATTGTAAACGAGCTTTTCGTAAAGCTTTACTATCTCGCCAAACGCCGCCGCGTCGCCGTTTTGCGCCGCACGGATAAGCTCGTTTTCAAGAGGAGTATTAAATTTACTTTCTGTCAAGTCGGCCCGTCCTCCTTTCCTTTAACGTCACAGACGAAAATCGCCCTACGAAATCACCGACAAAAGTATCTCGCGCATTTCCTCGCGCGTGGTGGCACAGTTGAGTGCGCCTCTTGCGCCAGACGCACCGCGAATACCCTTAAGATACCACGAAAGCTGTCCGCGTGACTGGAGCACCGCGAGCTTTTCACCCTTCTCCGCGATTGCGGTGTCAAGCTGACGAAGTGCCGTTTCAATGCGCTCACGATCCGTCGGCGGAGTGTAAGCTTCGCCTGAAAGAGCGGCGCGTATCTCGGAAAATATCCACGGATTTCCCATAGCGCCGCGCCCAATCATAACCGCGTCACAGCCCGTGCGCTCGAACATACGCACAGCGTCCGCGGCACAGAATATCTCGCCGTTTGCTATAACGGGTACAGTCAGCGCGTCCTTGATACGCGCTATCTCATCAAAATTTATCGGAGCGGAAAATCTTCCCTCTCGCGTTCTGCCGTGTACGCACACGGCGTCCGCGCCCATATCCTCCATACGGCGCGCGAAATCCACGCCGATGATGTGCGCCTCGTCCCATCCGATGCGCATTTTTACGGTAACCGGCATATCGGGCGCGACCTCGCTTACCGCCCTTTTTACCTTTTTAACTATCTCGGCGGCTATATCGGGAGTTTTTAAAAGGCCCGAGCCCTCGCCGTTGTTTGCGACCTTCGGCGCGGGACAGCCCATATTTATGTCGATGCTTTTTGGCAAGTTTTGCGTACGGCAATGCCTATATGATGCCGTCGCTATCTTCGCCGCCGCCTCTGCCATAATGTCAGGCTCGCTGCCGAATATCTGAACGCCCGTAGGCTCGTCCGAGAAAATCTCTCCGAGCACGGCGGTCTTTTTATCTTCAAAATGTATCGCCTTGGCAGAGAGCATCTCGGTAAACATCAGCTCTGCGCCAAGGTCCTTACATATATCGCGAAACGCGTGGTCGGTGACCCCCGCCATCGGCGCAAGCGCGACCTTGTAGTCGAGTTTTTTCATAAAACGTCCTAATAGTGTATTTTTCTAATTTTATCGCATCTTTGTTACAGCAGTATGAACGAAAGAAGCGAAAACACCCGAAAACGGGTGGCAAGTGTAAATATTTTCGCATAAGCTACAGTATAAAGCAAGAAAGGATACCGTTATGTATATTTACGTCGTCACAGAGGGCGACACACTCGCCGCTCTGTCTGCGCGCTTCGGTCTGCCGCAAAGCGTGCTCGCCTCATCAAATGGGCTTCGCGAGCCGTACTCGCTCACACCCGGTCAGGCACTCCTCGTTTTAAACGGCGCACGCACGTACAGCGTCCGTCCCGGTGACTCGGTGTACTCGATAGCACGCCGCTTTGGGCTGACGCCAAGCGACCTCTGGCGAATGAACCCGACACTCGCGGGCGGTGTGCAGCTCTACCCCGGACAAACGCTCGTTGTATACCTGCCGCCGTCAGGGATTCTCTCGCCCGTTACAACCGGCTACGCCTACCCGTTCATAAACGAAGCGCTCCTTCGCGCAACGCTTCCCTACCTCGATTTTCTCGCGATATTCAGCTACGGCTTTCGCGCCGACGGCAGCTTGGTGCCGCTCGACGACACACGCCTTCTCACGCTCGCCGCCGAGTACGGCGTCGCACCGATGCTTGTACTGACCTCGATCGGCGATGATGGGCGTTTTTCCTCTGCGGCAGTTTCCGCGATGCTTGCGTCAAGCGACGTGCAGACAAATCTTATCGAAAACGTCGTAAACGTCGCTCGGCAAAAGGGCTACGCGGCGGTAAACTCCGACCTTGAGTACATACCTGCCGAGTACCGCGGCGCGTACAGCGAATTTATACGAAATCTCGCCGATGCGCTCCACGCAGTCGGTATCGAGCTTACCGTGTCGCTTGCGCCCAAAACGTCGGACACGCAGGAAGGACTGCTCTACGAGGGTATGGACTACGCCGCACTCGGAGCGGCAGCTGACCGCGTGCTTTTGATGACGTACGAATGGGGCTACACCTATTCCGAGCCGCGTGCCGTCGCGCCGATAAACAGCGTCACGGCGGTGGTCGACTACGCGCTTTCGGTAATACCTGCCGCCAAAATCGACCTCGGCGTGCCGAATTACGGCTACGATTGGAATATCCCGTGGGTAGAGGGCACGGCGGCGAGAAGCCTTGGCAATATCGCCGCGCAGGAGATAGCCGTGGACCGCGGCGCGCCGATAGAGTTTGATACTGTGGCACAGTCGCCGTTTTTCAGATACACAGCCGAGGACAGCTCGCGCCACGAGGTGTGGTTTGAGGACGCCCGCTCTGTAGCGGCAAAGCTTGACCTGCTTCGCTCACGCTCACTTGGCGGTATTGGCGTGTGGCAGATAATGCGGTGGTTTCCGCAGCTTTGGCTGTCGCTGATGTAGTTATTCTTCCCAGAACTCCTCAAGTGCACCGAGAAGTGCTTCTGCCGACGGTGCTAAACGTATATCCTTTAAGTGGTCGGCGAGTAGGCGCGAATACTGCGGCGTCGCGTATCTGTCGTCGATAAGCACGCACACGCCGCGGTCACTCTCCGAGCGTATAACGCGACCTACCGCCTGAAGCACCTTGTTCATCGCAGGATAGAGGTAGGCGTACTCAAAGCCTGCCTCGCGCGTTTCTTGGAAATAGTCCGCAATTATATTGGTTTCAAGATTAAGCCTTGCAAGTCCCGTGCCGACAATGACCGTGCCGATAAGCTTATCACCCGCAAGGTCGATGCTCTCTGCAAACATTCCGCCAAGCACGGCAAAGCCGATCACGGCGCCGTCCTCCTTGAAGTTAGAAAGGAACTTCGTGCGCTCCGCCTCTGTCATGTCGGGCTTTTGCACGCGTATATCCGCCGACGGATCGTATCGGCGGTACGCGTGCGCGACCTTTTTTAACATCTCATAGGACGGCAGGAAGATGAGATAGTTTCCGTACCGTGAATTTACCACCGCGTCGATTATCTCGACAACAGCCTCGAGCGTGCGCTCGCGGTCGGCATAGCGGAGCGATACCTTGTTCATTATCGCGGTGAATAGCTGATCGCGCTCAAATGGCGACGGAAGTTGTAAGCGTGCCGCATTTTTCGCGCCGAGCAGGTCGCAGAAATAGTCCATAGGCGCGAGCGTTGCCGAAAAGAGCACCGTCGAGCGTACGCGCGTCATACATTTATCGAGAAGCTTCGACGGATCAATGCAGATAACGCGTACCTTCACGCGCTCACCGCGTCTTTCTGCAAGGTGACGGAAATTGCCGTCCGCGCGGTTTGCGGCATCGGCGAAGCGTTTAGCCGCAAATGCCGCCTCGCGTACAGCGTGCGCGAGGGTGTGTGCGCCAAACGGCACGTCAGAAGCGTTGTCGCCGTTCACACGAAGCCACTGTGTTGCCGCCGCAAAAAACTCGCGGCAGGCGTCGGCAACACCCGAAAACTGCTCACTTTGAAGAAGCGTTCCGTACTCGTCGTCGCCCACAAATGCGTGGTTTTCGGTGCATTTATCGCGGAGCGACGAGAGCTCGCCGATTATATTTTTAAGCGGTGCGTAAAGTATAAAATCGCTATCGGGAATAAGCGGCGCAAAGCCTGTAAAATCGGACAGCGAAAGCTCTGCCGAGTACATTTCCCTCGCGCGGTCCACAAGATCGTGCGCCTCGTCAACGAGCGCGACGTTCTTTGATGCATCGCAGTCCTCGTCGAAAAATCTGCGAAGGAATACGCGCGGATCGAAAAGATAGTTGCAGTCGCAGATTATAATGTCGCAGTACATCGCCGCGTCGAGCATAAGCTCGTACGGGCAGACGCAGTACTCACGTGCAACTGTTTCAACGGCAGATTTATCAATGTCGCCGTACCTTGTCAGAAGCGTGTAAAGCGCGTCGTTTATACGCTCGTAGTGACCGTTCGCATTCGCACAGGTGACGGACGTGCAGTCCTTTGGTCCCATACTGCCAACGCAGCATTTTTCCTTGGCAAAAAGCGTTATCACGCGCGCCCTCAGCCCGTGACCTCGCATCAGGTCAAACGCCGCCATAGGAGCTGCGCCGACCGTGGATTTCGGTGTTAAGTAGAATATTCTCCGTCCCGCGCCCTCGCCTATCGCCTTTACTGCGCCGTAGCAGACCGAAAGCGTTTTACCGATGCCCGTCGGCGCCTGCGCGACAAGGCGTTTGCCCTTTCTGACGGCGGCGAAGGCTTCGAGGATAATATCCTGCTGACCAAGACGGTAATCGTGATGCGGAAATTTTAATTTTTTCGCCGAGGATACGAAATTCTCTATGCTCTCGGCCTCTATTTTTGCAAACGGGAGATACTCCGTTAATAAACCAACCACGCGTCCGCGAAGCTCGTCAATACTGCGCACGGTGTCGTAGTGCTCGCACTCGTACGTGTCGGTCGAAACGAACGTCAGGCGCACCGTAACGCGCGAATATCCCCTCATAGCGGCGTACATATAAGCGTAGCACTCGGCTTGGGCTGTGTATTCGGGAAAATCGGACGGTTTTAGTGAGGTGAGCGCGCGCGAGGTCGACTTTATTTCGTCGATTATCGCCGTAGTTCCGCCGTCTATGATGCCGTCGGCGCGTCCCGAAAGATGGAACGTGAGCTCACCGAGCGTTATCTCACAGGAAAGCGGCACCTCGGGCATATACCCCTCGGGTGCACGCGACTGCACCATTTTATGCATAGCCGTGCCTTGACGCAGCCTTGCAAAGCTCGCTATCGGGCGGTCAAGACTGCCGCGTCGCATAACGAATGCGATAAGCTCGCGAACGGAAATATTAACAGTTGCCACAGCCTCGCCTCCCCACAAAAATACGTTACTTTTTATTTTACATCAAAATTGTTACCGCCGTATGAACGCGTGTGATTTATTGTACGCCGAATTTTATTCGCTAATAGGCGAAAATACTTGACTTTTGACGGTATATGTGCTACAATCGCTTTGGATAGATATCTTTATTTTGTGAGGTACAAGCTGTGAACACACCCAAGCTAAAGAAAAAAATAGTTTTGACCGAGCTTGAAAGCGAAAAGTCAGGACGCCTTTTCTTCATAGTAGCCTACATCTGCTACCTTTTATACTGCGCCACACGCAATTACTATCCGCAGGCACTTGCCGAAATAGTGCCCTCGGGACTTTTCACCAAAGACCTCGCGGGAATAGTATCCTCCGCATATATGATAGGCTACGGCTCGGGAATGTTCATAAACGGCATACTATCCGATAAGGTCCAGCCCTTTTTCTACATAACCTTCTCCTTCGGTCTTTCCGCGGGTATGAGCGCGCTGATGTACGCATATTCGCTGACGCCCTCACCGAGCATTGTCCCCTTTATCGTGATATGGGGCATCGCAGGCTACGTTCAGTCGGGCGTTTGGCCTATACTGATACGCCTGACCTCTGCAATTATGCCTGCCAAGCAAAGCTCAAACGCCTGCACGCATCTTTACATATCCTCAACAGTCGGTATCATCGTGGCATACCTTATCTCCCAGCAGGTACTCCGAATGTTTAATTGGCGTACACTCTTCCTTGTTTCAGCGATCGTCGGTCTTGCGCTTTGCCTCTTTTTCACCTTATCTACTGTAAAAATAAAGCGTCAGTGCTTGTCGTATCAGATAGTCGAGAAGTGCAATGTCGAGAGCACCAAAAAAGTCGACAAGAACGCTCCGAGCCTCTTCAAGCTGCTCACTATGTCCGGCGGTATATTCATACTCGTAGTTGTCATCCTTAACAACTTTGCGTATAAGGGACTCGCCGATTGGGTACCCACTATGCTCGTTGAGCAGTTTGGCGTAAGCGCGGATTTCGGTGTAATACTCTCAACCCTGCTGCCCGTATGCACCGTCGTCGGTGCATACCTCGGACGCTTTCTTTACCATAATATTTTCCACAGCGAAGTGCGTACTACCGCTTGGTGTATGTTGCTCGCCACTGCCGTTTACATCGCAGTTGCCGTGCTCGGCTTTATTTCACTTGGATTCGTAATGGCTGTTATTATGGTAATAGCTGTGATGGCGTCCTGTGCGTCGACCATGTGCATAAGCTTGGTTCCGCTTCGATTTGTAAAGTATTCCCGCGCAGGCTCGCTTTCAGGATTTTTCAACGGCGCAGGCTATATCGGAGGCTCGGTGTCCGCACTTATGATAGGAATACTCACACAGAATTTTGGTTGGCAAAATACACTTATTGTGCTGACCGCATTTATGGCGATCGGTGCCGTTATCGCATTTGCGTCTATTCGCAAATGGCGCAAATTCGTACATAACTGATATTTATCTCGCCGTGAAAATCACGGCGAGATTTTTTAAGCAAATCCTTGCAAAGTACACGCAAATATGATATAATATATTTTAATGAATAATTTTCAAAGGACGTGCACTATGTCAGAGAAGGTAATCATCCGCGGCGTCGGCGTTGACAACGTAACGCTCGCCGAGGCGACGGAAATATGCAAAGGCTTCATAAAGGACGGCGGCTCACCAAAGGCGGTGTTCACGCCGAACAGCGAGATAATACAGTCCTGCGTTGAAAACGAGGAATTATACTCCGTTATAAACTCGGCTGACCTTATAACGCCCGACGGTATCGGCGTTGTCTATGCCTCGAAGATACTCGGTCGTCCGCTTAAGGCGAAATGTGCAGGCTTTGAGCTTGGACTTGAAATGGTCAAGTATTCAAACGAGAGCGGTGCTAAAATATTCTTCCTTGGCGGTAAGCCCGGCATTGCCGAGGCGGCGAGGGACAAGCTTCTCGAAACCTATCCGAACGCGTGCTTCGTCGGAACAAACGACGGCTACTTCAAAAAAGAGGGCGAGGAAAACGTCGCCGTTATCGACAACATAAACGCCGCCGCGCCCGATATTCTCTACGTTTGCCTCGGCGTACCCGTTCAGGAAAAATGGATACTTAACAACCGCGAGCGCCTTACAAGCGTGAAGCTTTGCCTCGCGCTCGGCGGAAGCCTCGACGGCTACAGCGGAAACGTAAAGCGTGCTCCGAAGTTCTTTATAAAGCTCGGACTTGAATGGTTCTACCGACTTATCTGCCAGCCGTCGAGAATCGGCAGAATGATGAAGCTGCCGAAATTCCTTTTCGGCGTGATTTGGTTCAAGATAAGAGGAAAACACAAAAACGATGTGATAAAGGGGATAGAAAAATGAAAGTAAAGCTTCTCACCTACACTCCCGATGCGGAAAAGAACATTGCGGCGGCTGCAAAGCTTTGCTACGGCAAGAGCGACATCGACACGCTTACCGAAAACCTCACTCCCGAAAAGGTCGAAAGCTTTTTAAAAATGCTCGAGGACCTCGGTCA
>JAZSJI010000018.1:0-4230 GCA_045534235.1 Candidatus Flemingiibacterium sp.
CTGGACGCTCTCGAGCACCGCGTTGGGCGTAAGCACGCCCGTTCTGCCGACCTGCAAAATGTTGTCGGGAAGCTTCGTCGGCTTCTCCTCGGGCGGATACTTGTACGCCACCGCCCATTTGGGTGTGGACGTGTTCTCGCCTATCTCCTCGCGCAGTGCGAGCGAATTTATCTTTATGACCGCGCCGTCGATGCCAAACGGCAAGCTTTCTCTCGCCGCACCGATACGCTCGATAGCGTCGATAACCTCGTCGGCGGTCTTTACTATGGAATATTCGGGCAGTACCGTAAATCCGACGCCCTTTAGCCAATCAAGGCTATCGCTGTGAGTTAAGAACTCCTTCGTGCCCGTTTGATAGTTGAACACAAAAATATCAAGTCCGCGCGATGCGGTAACCTTCGAGTCAAGCTGACGCAGTGCGCCTGCCGCCGCGTTACGGGGATTCGCGAAAAGCGCCTCGCCCTCTGCCTCACGGCGCTCGTTCACCTTCTCAAATCTCGCACGCGACATATACACCTCGCCGCGAACGACCACGTACGGCTCATCCGTGTCGATGGTCAGCGGAATCGTGCGCACGGTGCGAAGGTTCTCGGTGACGTCCTCGCCGACCTTGCCGTTTCCGCGAGTACCGCCGCGAGTGAGCTTGCCGTTCTCGTAAATGAGCGCGACGGAAAGACCGTCTATCTTACACTCGACCGTAAACTCGCAGTCGGGTGCAATAGCCTTCATACGTGCTACGAACGCGCGCACCTCGTCGTAATCGAACACGTCGGAAAGGCTTCCGAGCGGCACGTCGTGCACCATTTCCTCAAACTCGGACAGTGCCTCGCCGCCGACACGCTTCGTGGGCGAATTTGCACTCGCAAGCTCGGGGTACTCTGCCTCGAGTGCGACGAGCTCGTAAAAGAGCTTATCGTAATCGTAGTCGCTTATCTCGGGCGCGTCGAGCACGTAATAAAGCCGCGAATGATATTCAAGAAGCTTTTCAAGCTCGCGCATACGAGCCCCTGCAAGTTCGGCGTTCATCTGTTACTTTCCCTCCATCTTCACACAAGGATCTGCAATTACAATAATTATATCACATATTTTAGATAAATAAAAGGGCTTTTTCAAATTTTTCCGCTTTTTTAATCAAAAATTCATTGACTTTTGCTTCGAAAGTTGCTACAATAATAGGTGATAGTATTAAACTCATCAAGAAAGGATACAACAATGAAAACCAAAGCAATACGTCTTTACGGCGTCAACGACCTTCGACTTGAGGAATTTGAGCTTCCCCAAATAGCGGACGACGAGGTGCTCGTGCACATCATCTCCGACAGTATCTGTATGTCCTCCCACAAGGCGGCTATGCAGGGCGCGGCTCACAAGCGCGTTCCCAACGACTGTGCTACCAATCCTCCGATAATCGGTCACGAGTTCTGCGGCGATATCGTTGAGGTAGGCGCAAAGTGGAAGGATAAATTTAAGCCCGGCGAAAAGTTCGCTATCCAGCCCGCGCACAACAGAAACGGCGCTATCATCGCTCCCGGCTACAGCTACAAGTACTGCGGCGGCGCGGCTACCTATGCGGTAATTCCGGCAGATACCCTTGAAATGGACTGCCTTCTCAAGTACAACGGCGACGCTTATTTCTACGGCTCGCTTGCTGAGCCTATGAGCTGCATCGTCGGCGGTGCACACGCTAACTACCACACCAAGGGCGGCTCCTACGTACACGATATGGGTATCGTAGAGGGCGGCGCTGCGGCTATTCTTGCAGGCGCAGGACCTATGGGACTTGGCGCAGTTGACTACCTTATAAGCTGCGACAGACGTCCTTCCCTTTTAGTTGTTACCGACATCGACACCGCACGCCTTGAGCGCGCTGCTGAAATGGTAACCGTTGAAAAGGCGGCAAAGAACGGCGTTAAGCTTATGTATATCAACACCGCAGAGTACGACGATCCCACCGCTTACTTAAAAACTCTCTCTCCCGAGGGCTACAACGACGTGTTCGTATTCGCTCCCGTAAGACCTGTAGTCGAGATGGGCGACGCGCTGCTTTCCAAGGACGGCTGCCTTAACTTCTTCGCAGGCCCGACCAAGACCGACTTCTCGGCAATGTTCAACTTCTACAACGTACACTACGCTTCCACCCACATCGTGGGCACGAGCGGCGGTAACACCGACGATATGCGCGAATCCATCGCGATGATGGAAAAGGGACTCATCAATCCCGCGGCGATGATTACCCACATCTGCGGTCTTGACGCAGTTGCAGAAACCACCATCAACCTTGACAAGATCCCCGGCGGTAAGAAGCTTTGCTACACGAACATTTCTCTGCCCCTCGCGGCTATCGCAGACTTCGCAGAGCTTGGTAAGACCGAGCCTATGTTCAGAGAGCTTGACCGCATCTGCAAGGCAAACAACGGACTTTGGTGCGCCGAGGCTGAAAAATACCTCCTCGCTAACGCTAAGTCTATCTAACCTAACATTAAAGCGGAACTGCAAGGTTCCGCTTTACGCGTATAGGAGAACGCGTAAAGGAGTTACGGTCGCTTTTTGAAAAAAGCTCCGCAAAAACTTCAAATTGGCTTCGCCGCGACAGAGTGCTTGGCTAAACGGTAGCCCACGCTCTCGATAGTTGGGGGCCTCGTCGGCACCCGTGCCGACACCCCAACGACCGCATATACGAAAATCAAGCAGCTTCACATCTTTGGCGCTCGCATTAAGGCGCGACGCTACGCTCGCACCAAAGTAAGTGTACGCCACGCAAGCAACGCGATGCGCAAGTCTAACTTTGGCGCACAGCGAAGCGTCTGCGCCCGACACCCACTCCTAACGGGATATTGCTATCATTCGGCGACCGCTAAACAGTTGCCGGGATGCAGGGCTCCCGGCTGGGTATGGCGCGGGATACGACATTCGAAGCGCTGATGTGCTGACCGAGAGCACTAAATGATGCTTTCCCACTCGCAAGCCAAAGGTGAGCGAAGCGTTGTATAAAAGTTCTTTGCACAGCTTTCTTTCAAGAAAGCGCGTACTCCCAATACAAAATCACATAAAGGAGAAAACTACTATGTCTACTGAGATCACACGCGTGGCGGCTGTATCGCCCGTACTGCGTATGCTTTGCGGCGAGGGCAAGCCCTGCACCGTAAAATTTTCCACCGAATACTGCGATAAGTGCACCGAGGGCGCACTTGTTATCACTGACGATAGCGTAGAGGGCATCAAGGCCGCATTCGACGCATATGTAAAAGCAAACGGCAAGAAGCCGAGTGCCGCATTTATCGACGGTCTTGGAATATTCAGAATTAACACTCCCGAAACCGCAAACCGCCGTCTTGAGGGCAAGATTGCTATTGTAACCGGCTCTGCGCAGGGCTTTGGCAAGGGTATTGCCGAGTCTATGGCAAGAGAGGGCGCGTACGTCGTCGTTGCGGATATGAACGCTGACGGCGCGAAGGCTACTGCCGACGAGCTTTGCAAGACATTCGGCGATGGCGTTGCTATTTCCGTTGGTGCTAACGTAACCGACGAGGAGAGCGTACAGGCTATGGTCGAGGCGTGCGTTGCCGAGTTCGGCGGTCTTGACGTGCTTGTAAACAACGCAGGCATCGTTCGCGCAGGCAGCCTTGAGGAGATGACCAAATCGAACTTCGAGCTTGTTTCCTCCGTTAACTACACCGCATACTTCCTTTGCGCGAAGTACGCTTCCGCTGTAATGAAGCTTCAGCGCGCTGTATGCCCCGATTATCTTTCCGATATCATCGAGATCAACTCGAAGTCCGGTCTTGAAGGCTCCAACAAGAACTTCGCGTACGCAGGAAGCAAATTCGGCGGACTCGGTCTTACCCAGTCCTTCGCGCTCGAGCTTGCGCCGTACGGCATCAAGGTAAACGCTATCTGCCCCGGCAACTTCCTTAACGGTCCGCTGTGGAGCGATCCCGAAAAGGGACTTTTCGTACAGTACCTCAAAGCCGGCAAGGTTCCCGGTGCAAAGACCGTCGACGACGTTCGCCGCGCTTACGAGGCAAAGGTTCCGCTGAACCGCGGCTGTGAGATCAAAGACGTGGCAAGAGCGATTATGTACATAATCGAGCAGGAATACGAAACCGGTCAGGCTATCCCCGTAACCGGCGGTCAGGTAATGCTCAAGTAATATAAATAGGGATACGGTCGCTTTTTGAAAAAAGCTCCGCAAAAACTTCACTCAACGCTACGCTCATATCTTGCTCGTAA
>JAZSJI010000155.1:0-2363 GCA_045534235.1 Candidatus Flemingiibacterium sp.
AAACGTACGCGACGAGATCGTTATGGACGAGGATTACTACGCGCGTATGATGCGCACCGACCAGGACTGGTTTAAAAAGCGCACCAAGCCGATCGACACGCCGTTTATCATCGAAACGGTCGGTCAGCGTGACGAGATCAAGGTTGGCGTTATGGGCTTCCCCGAGCGCGCTACCGCCGAGCTTGGCAAGACTATCTGCGACGAAATAATCGACAATCTCGTGGCATACGTAGACAAGCTTGAAAATTTCAGAAAGAATAAGTAACAAAAAAGCCTTGCCGCTTGGCAAGGCTTTTCATTTTATTCTTCACCCACGTGGCGGATGACCTTTTTGTATATACGCACAAGAAAGAAGGTCGATAGGACCACCGATGCAAGCTCCGCTATCGGGAAGGACAGCCACACGAGGTTGATATTGCCCGTCAGCGACATAAGATACGCCACGGGAAGCAAAACTCCAAGCTGTCGCGCCGCCGAGGTGATAAGGCTGTAAACGCCGTTGCCGAGCGCCTGAAACACCGAGCCGACCGTGATGCAGAAGCCTGCAAATACGAAGCTCAAGCTGATAAGTCTGAGCGCCGGAGTGCCGATTTCTATCATTTTATCAGACGCGTCGAACAAGAGAAGAAGCTTATCCGGCACGAGCTGCATAGCCGCAACGCCTGCAAGCATTATCAGCACCGCGTATACACAGCCGACCTTGATAGTCTTCATCATACGCTCGCGCCGTCCGGCTCCGTAGTTGTAGCTGACTATCGGCACAACGCCGTTATTAAGACCGAATACGGGCATAAATATAAAGCTTTGGAGCTTGAAATACGCGCCGAACACGCTCACCGCAGTTTCGCCGATAGCCTCGAAGCCGAGAAGAATAGTGTTCATTCCAACCGTCATAACCGAGCCTATGGACTGCATTATGATTGACGGCACACCGATCTTGTAAATAGCCGCGATAGCTTTTATATCCGGTCGGTATTTTATCGGGTTTACGGTTATCTCTTTATTGAAGCGGACGTTGAAAACGATAGCAAGCACGGCTGCCGCTATCTGACCGATTACAGTCGCAATAGCCGCCCCGGCAATGCCCATTGCAGGTATTCCGAGTGCGGGTACGCCGAAGATAAATATCGGATCAAGTATAATGTTCATTATCGCGCCGACGCCCTGCGTTGCCATAGCGAGCACGGTCTTACCGGTCGATTGCAGGAGTCGCTCGAAAATAAACTGTCCGAAAAGTCCGATTGATGCGCACTGAACGATCTGGAGATATACGATAGCACCGTCTGCCATAACGGCGTTATCGGTCTGCATCCGAATAAACGCAGGCGCTACGAATATTCCTACCAGCAAAAACACGATATAACTGCAAGCCGCAAGAAATATGCCGTTGTTTGCTATGCTGCTCGCGCCCTCGCGGTTCTTTTCGCCAAGGCGCTTGGAGAGCAACGCATTTACGCCGACGCACGTTCCGCCGCCTACGGCAATCATAAGCATCTGAAGCGGAAACGCGAGCGACAGCGCGCCGAGCATCTGCTCACCGATCTCGCTTATGTGCGAAACGAAGATACTGTCAACGACGTTGTAAAGCGCCTGCACGAGCATTGATACCATCATCGGAAGGCTCATCGTCAAAACAAGCTTATTTATCGGCATCGTGCCCATCTTATTTTCTTTTGTACGTTCAGATATTTTCGTTTTGTTGTCCATTGATTTCACTACCTAACTATATCTCAAATAGCACGAGGTGGCGCGTTAGCGTCACCTCGCTGTTTTTAAACGGTGTGGATCTTGTTAGCCGCATCAGCCGTGCCGTCAACGCCGTACTGCTGATTTTTTCTCCACTCGAAGAACTTGGTCTCAACCTGCTCGAAAAGCGCGTAGGAAAGCACGTCCTCGTCCTGTACTGCCCACGGCTTTACAGCCTCGCGAAGCTTTTCAAGCTCGGGAGCGAGGTCGTCCGCCGGGCGGTAGGTGATAGGCTCGAGATCGCCGATGATCTTCTTCTGGAAATCGGGCTTTATGGGCATCGGCGACTTACCGTATTCGCCGCGTACAAGTCCCTTAAACTCCTTGGTTACGTTCTTGTAGCGCTCGCCCATAATTACGTTGAACACAGCCTGCGTGCCGACGATCTGACTCGACGGAGTTACGAGCGGCGGATAGCCTGCGTCCGCTCTTACGCGCGGAACCTCCTCAAGAACCTCGATAAACTTATCGGACTTGCCTGCCTGCTTGAGCTGGGAAACGAGGTTCGAGAGCATACCGCCGGGAACCTGATAAAGAAGCGCGTTTACGTCTACCTTGAGCACCTTCGGGTCAAGCAGACCGCTTTCCATATACTTCTCGCGAAGCGGCATAAAGTA
>JAZSJI010000116.1:0-5426 GCA_045534235.1 Candidatus Flemingiibacterium sp.
GTATGAGCTGTGCCGCTTGCTCGGCGTCTGTCGAGCGCGTCACGCGCCGACTGGACGGCGTAAGGGAGGCAAGCGTAAATCTGCTTGCAAAGACGCTTTTTATCGAAGCGGACGACTCTGCCGCCGACGTATCCGAGCGCGTATGCGCCGCCGTCGCGAAGGCAGGCTTTTCTGCAACGCCGATAGTCGAAAAAACGGCGAAAAAGCCCGAAAAAAGTGATAAAGCGAAGAGCACGGAGAGCGCGTCGCACGAGATGAAGGTACGACTTTTCGTGTCGCTTGGATTTTTGGCCGTGCTTATGTACCTGACAATGGGACATATGGTCGGCCTTCCGACGCCGCACATTTTCCACGGCGGCGAAAACGCGCTTGTTTTCGCATTCACACAGTTCCTTTTAACGCTGCCCGTTATGTATCTTAATCGCAAGTTCTATATCGTCGGCTTCAAGGCACTTTTCCATCGCTCGCCGAATATGGATTCGCTTGTTGCCGTAGGCTCGTCTGCGGCGGTCATTTACGGCATCATCGCGATATTTATGATAGGCTGGGGCCTCGGTCACGGCGACACGGCTACGGTCGATTACTACCGCGAGAACCTCTATTTTGAGTCCGCGTCGATGATACTCACGCTCGTTACCGTTGGCAAATTTTTAGAGGAGCGCTCGAAAAATAAAACCGGTGCGGCTATCGAGCGCCTTACAAAGCTTGCGCCTGACACGGCAACAGTCGAGCGCGGCGGACAGACGCTTGAAATAAAAACCGACGAGCTTGTAGTCGGCGATATTATCGTTATCCGCCCCGGTGCGTCGCTCCCCGCGGACGGAGTTATAGTCGAGGGCGCATCGTCGCTTGACGAATCCGCGCTTACGGGCGAGTCGATACCCGTAGAAAAAACGGTCGGCGACCGTGTTATGACCGCCACAATCAACAAAAACGGCGCGTTCAAATATCGTGCCGAAAAGGTCGGCGGCGAAACCTCGCTTGCTAAAATAATCGAGCTTGTACGCGATGCGGGTGCTACCAAAGCGCCTATATCGAAGCTTGCCGATAAGGTGAGCGGTGTGTTCGTGCCGATAGTTATGACGATCGCGCTCGTGACGTTTATTGTGTGGCTTATACTTGGAAAAAGCATCGACTTCGCTCTTTCGTGCGGCATATCCGTTCTCGTTATTTCCTGCCCGTGTGCACTCGGACTTGCAACACCCGTTGCGGTCACCGTAGCCATCGGCAGAATGGCGGAGCGCGGTATTCTCGTAAAGAGTGCCGAGGCACTCGAAATACTCCACGATACAAAGACCGTCGCGCTTGACAAAACGGGTACCATCACCGAGGGCAGTCCGTCGGTGACCGACGTTATCGCTGACGATGAAGCGGAGCTTCTTTCGGTGGCGGCATCGCTTGAGGCGGCGAGCGAGCATCCACTCGCCGAGGCTATACGCGGGTATTGCGTCGAGCACGGTGCACGCGCCGAGGCGGTAAGCGATTTCGCGGCGGTTTCGGGACGCGGAGTTACGGCGACGCTCGACGGCAAGTCGGCGTTTGGCGGCAACGCCGTTTATATGGCAGAGCAGGGTATCGACACGTCCGCCGCGGCGGATACGCTCGACGCACTCGCAAAAGAGGGCAAGACGCCTATGCTGTTTGCGTGTGACGGAAAGCTGCTCGGAATTATCGCCGTTGCGGATACGATAAAGCCGACGTCGACAGAAGCTATCGCGAAGCTTTACGGGATGGGCGTTTCGGCGATGATGCTGACGGGCGACAACAAAGTGACTGCCGAGGCTATCGCAAGGCGTGCGGGCATCACAGAGGTTGCGGCAGAGGTTATGCCTGCCGATAAGGAGCGTATTGTAGCCGAAAAGATGCAGACGGGCAAGGTCGCGTTCGTTGGCGACGGTATCAACGATTCGCCTGCGCTCACGCGCGCAAACGTAGGCATCGCGATCGGCTCGGGTGCGGACATCGCAATAGACTCGGCGGACATCGTTCTGATGAAAAACGACCTTACGGACGTGCCTGCGGCGATCGAATTTTCGCGTCGCACTATGAAAAATATAAGACAAAATCTCTTCTGGGCATTCTTCTACAACACGCTCGGAATACCGATAGCGGCAGGCGTTTTGTCGGGCTTTGGAATAGTTTTGAGCCCGATGATTGGAGCTGCGGCGATGAGCCTTTCGTCACTTT
This sequence comes from Candidatus Flemingiibacterium sp., assembly GCA_045534235.1. Lineage (GTDB taxonomy): Bacteria > Bacillota > Clostridia > Oscillospirales > CAG-272 > Flemingiibacterium. The sequence continues at coordinate 2,188 of JAZSJI010000116.1, forward strand.
TCGTAGTGACGAACGCGCTCCGCCTTTACAGAGTGAAAATATAATTTAAGGAGATATAAAAATGAAAAAGATCATCAAAATCGAAGGTATGCACTGCTCGCACTGTCTGACTCGCGTTACGAACGCGCTGTCTGCACTCGGACTTAAGGCAAACGCAACTCTGCCCGACGGCGTTGCAACCGTTGAGGGCGCGGACGTTGAGGACGCAAAGCTTCGTGAGGCTGTTGAGGATCTCGGCTTTGACGTTGTATCCATCGAGAACGCATAAATAAAAAAGGAGGGAGCGTAAGTGGGATTTTCTGACCTTATAAAAAATTTCTTTACACACAAGGATTTTTTACCGAAGGCAAGCGAAATACCCGGAACGCTTTTCACACCGCTTCACATCGCGTTTTCGCTTTTCTGTATCGCGGCAGTCGCGCTCATATGCGTTGTGCTTCGCAAAAGGAGCGAGAGTACGCTCCGCGTGTTTTTTACGGTAATTTGGGTGGCACTTGTAATTTTCGAGATAAGCAAGATACTTTGGGAAACGTACACGGGCAAGAGTGTCAGCTTCGAGTGGGGCGGTATCCTGCCGCTTTACCCGTGCAGCATTTTTCTATATGCGCTTCCGTTTGCCATCTTCGGCAAGGATAAAGTGAGATACGCGGCGTGCGGCTACGTATGCACGCTCGGCTTTGTCGGCGGCGCGGTGAATTTCGTGTACCCTGCGAACATTCTTGGCAATTATTCCTGCATATCCTTTGCCGGCTTCCACACGTTCATCTACCACGGCGCTATAGTCACCTGCGCGCTGCTTATGCTCCTTTCTGGTTATCACTCGTACACGCGTGCGCGCCGCTTTTCCGACCTTTTACTTCCGAGCGTACCGTTCCTTGTAACGTCGGTCGCGGCAAATATCGTCAACTTTTCAAAAATCGACTCGGACTATATGTTCTTTAAGCTTGAGTCGTTCATCTTTGCGCCACTTGGCGCGGCACTGCCCGACGTTGTATCGGTGATACTTGTGTATGTGGTGTATATCCTCATACACGCGGCTCCCTACGTGCCGTTTTACGTTAAAAATCGGAGAAGGGCTAGGGCTATTGAAGCGTGATACTTATGGAGAAGCGTCCGCAAAGGAAAAATACTCGCTTGGAAAAATATGATTATAATCGGACGGGCGTATTTTTTCTAACGATTTGCACAAAAGACAGACAATGCTTACTGTCAAAAGTTGTAGGGACCGGCGTCCCCGACGGTCCGCGCGATGGCATACAAGAAAATGTAGGGATAAACGGTGCATATAATAAAACGCATATAAAACTCACAGAACACGGAAAAATTGCGGACAAATATATAAACCAATTAAATGATTTCTATAATGATATTTCCGTGAAGCAATATGTAATAATTCCAAATCATATTCACATATTATTATTTGTGCGTGGTGGCGGACCGTCGAGGACGCCGGTCCCTACAGTGCAAAATTCGGTCGTTTCGCGCTTTATATCGACGTTTAAACGTTTTTGCAACAAAGAGTATGGCGAAAATATTTGGCAATACCGCTCATACGACCACATTATACGAAGTCGAGAGGATTATGAAGAACACGTAAAATACATCTATGAAAATCCGATACGTTGGCAGTTTGATGAGATGTATTTGCAAGAATAAATAAAAGGCTGTCCCGAAAGGGACAGCCTCTCTGTTTTCACGCTCTTGTGTTTACTTCTTCGGAATGATTACGCCGTAGTCGCCGTCGTTGCGGCGGTACACTACGTTGACCTCGCCGCTTGAGGAATTGGAATAGAGGAAGAAATTATGACCGAGAAGGTTCATTTGGAGGATAGCTTCCTCGGCGGTCATAGGACGCAGCTCAAACTCCTTGAGCCTGATCGTGGGTTCTTCGTCGATGGGTTCCTCGGGAATCTCGTTTGCGATGCCTTCACGCAGGCGCTTTTCAAGCTTCGTTTTGTTTTTGCGGATCTGACGTTCAATTGCCTCCATAGCAAGGTCGAGTGCGTTGCGGAACGTTTCGTCGGTTTCTTCGCCGCGGTAGAACATACCGCCTGCCGCGATAGTTACCTCCACGCGCTCACGGTTTTTAGGTGCGGAGAGCTTGACCGTGGCTGTGGGTTCATCGCGGAAGAATTTGTCGAATTTTGCGAGCTTCGCTTCGGCAATGGGCTTGAAATCTTCCGGTACGCTTAAGTGTCTGCCAACGTAGGTTATCTTCATATACTCTCCACCTTTTATTGAATTTTTGCGCGGATTTGTGTAATCTCTCCTGCGCATATATAGTATAGCATATTTTACCGTAAAAATCAATACTTTGCGCAAAAATATTTTGAAATATTTTGTGAATAATGCACATAAAATTTTTACAATTTAATTTGCAAGAAATCTTGCATTTTTTATTGACACAGTGGGGGAATTTATGGTATAATATATATTGTACGATTGTATATTTTAGGCGGTGCGCCGCCTTGAGGTTTTGCTCGCCGCCGTGTGCGGCGGCTCGTTGGGGAGGCGCTGCGCTCAAGCGCCGCTCCGCCCTCCCCAATCCCCACCCGGCTCGGCTGTGGAAATCTTTTCGTTTAATGCCGCATTATGTATTATAACAAAACTTCATCAGCCGAGCGGAAAGGGGCGTCGGGGGAAACCTGATCGGCGTTTGAGAGCTGGTTTCCCCCGACTGGGGAGCGCGAGGGGCAAGCCCCTCGAATCGAGCGACCGCAACGCGGTCGCGAGTAATAACGTGCGTATCACGCACACAATCAACTTACGTCAAAAAATAAAATTTTATACATATTTGGAGGACCCAGCAATGTCACAGAAACTTCGTGCCGGTATCGTCGGCGCAACCGGTATGGTCGGTCAGAGATTTATCACCCTTCTTGAAGATCACCCCTACTTCGAGATCACCGCTCTCGCGGCGAGCCCTCGCAGTGCGGGCAAGACATACACCGAGGCTCTCGGCGGCAGATGGAAGCTCGCGACACCTATGCCCGATTCTGTTAAGGATATGGTAGTTATCGACGCGGCAAAGATCGACGTTATGGCAGAGCTTTGCGACTTCGTATTTTGCGCGGTAGATATGAAGAAGGACGAAATAAAGGCGCTCGAGGAGGCGTACGCAAAGGCGGAGATCCCCGTTGTGTCCAACAATTCCGCTAACCGTTGGACGCCCGACGTTCCTATGGTTATTCCGGAGATCAACGACGAGCATCTCGAGGTTATCGAGGCACAGAAGAAGC
>JAZSJI010000048.1:0-17448 GCA_045534235.1 Candidatus Flemingiibacterium sp.
CATATCGTAGAGGGAATGCTGATGCTTTTGGCATATTCACTGGGACTTGGCATCCCGTTCGTTCTCAGCGCGGTGCTGATCGATTATCTGAAATCGGCATTCAACTGGATCAAGAAAAACTATAAGGTCATCAATATCGTCAGCGGTAGCTTGCTTGTTGTAATCGGTATTCTGATGGCAACGGGAATGCTCGGACGTTTTCTGAGCTTTCTTGGATAAGGAGGAACTATGAGTAAGAAGAAAAATATAATTATACTTGTGTTGGTGTTCGTTCTTCTGATTGGCGGTGCTTCGGTGCTTTATACGCAGCTTGGTAAAAACGATACTCCCGACAGGCTGCTGATACAGGGAGATCAAAATAAGAAGGATAATGAAAGTCAAAACGACAGCTCGGGTGCAGACAATGCGGAACAGCAGCTGACCAAAGCTCCCGATTTTGCTGTTTATGATTCGTCGGGGAGCAAGGTCAATCTGTCGGATTATATTGGTAAGCCGATCGTACTGAATTTTTGGGCAAGCTGGTGCGGGCCTTGCCAAAGCGAGATGCCTGACTTTCACGAAAAATATCTGGAGTTTGGCGATGAGATTCACTTTCTGATGGTCAATATGACCGGCGGCCGCGAAACACTCAGTAGCGCAAAGGCGTTTATTTCAGAAAAAGGATATACCTTTCCGGTGTTCTATGATACAGACTCCAGTGCGGCAACCACTTACAGTGTATATTCCTTACCTACCACATACTTTATAGATGGAGAGGGATATTTGATTGCACAAGCGACCGGAGCTATTTCTGCGGATACGCTTCAAAAAGAAATTGATATGATAAAATAAAAAACGCAAAAAATTGACGCACGAAATGACGCATGAAATTTTGTACTGTGTGGAGATAATGTACTGAATGGGATTCCATTATCTCCATAACGTCCATTATTTCCACAAAAATCGGACATAATGGACGCTGTGAAAGCAATGTACATTTTATTTAACCGACTGCTAATCATGATGTCGCCACTTCAATGCCCTGCGCAGTTGCATAGCAACTGTCGGAGCCAAAAACAGAGAGCAGGTCACAGACCTGCTCTCTGTTTTTCTTTTTTCTCTTGTTAGGCTTGACCCTGCTATATCTACGGGCAAACATCATCGTCGAACACCGTGAGGCTTATGACGGCAATGTTTATCGCTTTTGCGGCTTTGCTGCTAATCATGGATGTAGCTTTTTAAGTCAAGATTGAGCGTTGCCTCATCCCGCCGAAAATCAAGTGCACGTTTGCCGGAACGGTATTGTGATACAAAAATTCAAAATCAATAAAATAATACAAAAACATTAGCGAATACTACATTGAAATAAATTTTGCACTGTGGTATAATTGAGGCAACGGTCGGGGTAGCTTGACCGAATAAACCATATGATAGGAGCTCTGTTATGGATATATTAAATGTACTTGCTCTCCATAGTATAGCTGTTGGTTCGCGGGCAAAAATCGAAGGCGAGGAATATACCGCCGTTTACCGCGATTCATACCTCAATCAAGTTGTGACCGTGCTTGAGAATTTTGGCGGGAATGAGTGCAAGCTTGCCATAGCTCGCGATGACAGTTTACGCATATATACAAAATACAACAAAAGTGCAAAAAATACGCAGGACTACACCGTCCCGTCAAAGGATATATTCGCAGAAGGCGCGGACGTGCTCGGAAACTCTATGGAGCACGCCGACTTTGATGTGATCCGCAAAATGCTTCCCCCATACAATGATGATGCGTACATAGCGCTCGGTCATCCGTCGGGCGAGCGCACGGCAACTGTCGATCGCCTCGGACGTATGTTTGTTCAAAAGATGGAATACAACGTATTGCGTCAGCTTATCTGCGAGGAAGTCGCATACGATCCGACTGCTGTATTCGGTGAGCTTGGCGCGGCAAAGCCTAATCAGAGCTTTCTCGACCAAAAATATCCGATACTCTATAACGTGCACGAGTACGACGGTAAGATTCTTGAGGGGCTTTATATTCTCGAAACGGGCAACTACAGAAGCGGCTGTGCGGCTTACGTAAGAAACGTGGTTACGGACAAGCAAACGGGTGAAAAGCTACGTGAGGATTTCCGCATTGTGGGACTTGACTGTATCTCTGAGTATGATGCAGAGGATGCAACAATATCTGCCGAGCTGTTCTACGATTGCCTGCTCAATATCATAGGCTATTTTGAAGATTTTGAAGAAAACAATGCCAAGATCGTTATTCCGATAAAGGAGCTCGAGCGAAGCTACATCGGAACGATGTTTACGCTTGAAGGGCTTTTCAGCGCAGAGCGAATGAGATACGGTCACCGCATTTACGGAACGACCTATCACGACTTTTTCCCGCCGAACTTCATCGTGGCGCTTCTTGCCTATTCGATGAACGGACAAACGCTCAAGGCGGGCAGAATTGCGCAGTATATTCTCGCTAACGTGATAGACAGTCGCGGACGCGTGCTGTACCGTCAGGGCGATGGACAAAACTACGGCTTTTCGGCGAGTGAGCTTGGACAGTTCCTCTGGATACTTGCGCGCTACGAGGGGATTTTTGAGCCCACAGGCTGCTTGCGCCCGTACACCTCCAAAATTCTTGCAATGGGTAATTTTCTACTCTCGAAGATTTGCAAAGCAGACGCAATTCCCGACGTATCGGTTATCCGCACCTGCGCCGAGGCAGATACCAATGAGCGCATACACGACTATCTCGAAAATACACTATGGGGAATTCGCGGACTTGAGGCTATCTGTAAGTTGGGTGACGTGCTGAACGTTGATACGCAGGTATACCGCGAGGCGGCAGAAAAGCTTCGCGAGGACGTACAAACTATATGCAGGATTACTGAGGTGGACTCTCCATTTGGTAAGCTCGTGCCGTTCCGTCTTGGATACACCGCAACTCCTCTCACCCTTGCGCCGAAATGTCGCACGACAGCTTACCCTGTAAGCGATGAGGAATTTGAGTGCTACGCAAAGCACAGTCACGTCCGCTCGGACGTTGGAAGCGGGCTTGAACAAGACCTTACGGAAAACTGCTACGCTAACTACCGCTATTATCCCGAGATGCTTTCGTCGTGTATGCTTGATCCCGAATACGAGCGCTCGATACTTCGTATGCGTGAGGCGATCGGCGGCGAATTTCTCGGAATGATTCGCTGGTTCAGCGGTGCTGATGATTGGCCTGCGTACAATCTTGCGATAAACTATATGGAACGCGGAGAGCGCGAAAAGTTCCTGAAGCTTCTTTACGCTCACGCGGCGCATCACGGTCTGCTCGATTTCCATATTTATTACGAGCAGATCACTCTCGGCGATGAAAAATTCAGCATTAAGGCGGACACCTCTGTACCGTCGATTATGCTTAACAATCTCATGCTTAATATGATGTTCTGCTACGAGAACGTAGACTGTACCAAGATCGAGCTCTTAAAGGCAATTCCGTATGAATGGCTCGGTAGGGAAGAGTTTTCTATCGAAAACGTGTACACGTCAAAGGGCAGACTGTCGCTGAATGTAAGCAAGGATGCTGTACGGGTAAGCTTCGACGGCGACTTTGGCGAGGTAAGGCTGTGGCTTAACGGCTTTGATCGCGAACGCCTTGAAAGAATTGCTTGTATCAACGACGGTGTAAGGTGCGACGGCGATAGCCTCATAATCCTTGCTGCCGCGGGCGAAAAGCTCATACTGTTAGCCTGACACCGACAAAATAAATATCTCGCCTGCAAACGCGGGTGAGATTGTTTATTACGGCTTAATTTTCGCTTATGTCACGTTTCGATTACCGCTTATAGATATTTTTGATAAATGTCCGGATTTTCAACAAGAAGGTGTTAAAATTAACAAATTAAATTTGGAATATTCTTGACATACAAGGGAAAATAGTATATAATTATACTGTATCGAATAATATTCGTTATCTTATTTAGATATAGCGTACATATTACAGCATACTGCGGTGAAAGAGCAATATCCACCGTGACCGCCGCCGCACGGTCACATTAAATCGGTTAATTTTTTAAAGGAGATAAAACCATGAAAAAGACACGCATTTTGTCACTTGTCCTTTCAGCGGTACTTGTACTCGGCCTTATGCCGTCGCTGATGGGCGCCTCCGAAGAGGTGGTAACAACTGCCGCTCCGGAAACGACTACGAAGACAGTTCCGCTGTCGATTACCGAGCCGATCCCTGCCGGGGACCTTTTAAAGAACGGTGACTTCAACGCGGCGAGCTGCGTCGGTAGCTGGAACTCCAACACCCAGACCATCAACTGGGTCGAGGATGAAAACGGCGGCTACATCGAGTGCAGCGGTATTTCTCAAAACTACAGGGGATTTATCTATAAAACCGCGATAAGTGCCGGTAAATACAAGCTTACCTTTTTCGTGCGCTGCGCGGTTCCGGGTGAGATCACTATTCTCCGCGTGAACTTCTATCACGGCAGCACCAATACTGTTTACTACTTGTACCCCACCTCTGACGAGTGGCTGAAGGTTGAGTGCTACGTAGATGCTCCCGCACCTATCTACCAGATCACCTTCGCAGGCGGTACAAGCCCGATACTTGTTCAGGACTACTGCATAGACAATATGTCGCTTGTTCCTGTTGACGAGATCCCCGCTGATGCTCCTACTGAGTTCTATCACGAGGGCAGAAAGCACACTTATGCAGAGGTTGAGGCTGCAGCAGCGGCTAACGCTCCTACATATGATATGTACGATAAGGCGGCAGAGGACGCACTTTACAAGATCGACGGTCTGTTTATTAACCAGGACGCTGACTCCTTCAGCTCTTCTACCTGCTCCGAAGAGGACATCGTAGCTTACGCTATGCAGTTTAAGGATACTCACGTTACCGATTACGTGCTCTGCCTTAACAACACCCTCTCGTCCTTCCCCTCTGAAGTCTTTGAGGACCTTGCCGATAAATATTACGTAAGAGATGAGGAAGGCAATATTATCGGTACAGACTCCTATTATGCCGGCTCGCATCACATCTTTGACGAGCTTGACACCGACCAGTTCGGCGTGGCTAACGACGTTTTCCGTGAGATCGGTATCAATACCTGGATCTCCTTCCGTATGAACGACTGTCACGGACGTAATGATGCGGCTTCCCAGCTTATGTCGGACTTCTTCTATAAGAACCCGCAGTTCAGACGTTGCCCCGATTATAGAGGCGTTAACGATTATTGGAGAAACGCATACGACTTCAAGCACCAAGAAATCCGCGATATGTGGCTCGCATATATTGACGAGGCACTCTATCGCTACGACGTTTACGGCATTGAGCTTGACTGGTTGCGCGAGCCCTTTGTGTTCGCTCCCGGTGAAGAAGCAGCGGGTGTGCCGATACTCAACCAGTTTGTACGCGACGTTGCAGCTATCGTTGAAAAGTACGAGGAGCTCTACGACCACGACATAAAGCTCGGTATCCGCGTGGCATCTGATCTTCAGACCAACTTAAACTTCGGTCTTGACGTAAAGACCTGGGTAGAGGACGGCATTATCGATATGCTCTGCCCCTCCGGCCGTTATGCTACTACTGACAGTACCATTCCTATGGCAGAGTGGAAGGAGCTCATCGGTGAGCGCGACATAGTCCTTGCTCCCTGTATCGAAACCAATATCAAGTCCTATCCCAGCTCCGGCTCCGGCAACCATACGCTTGAGACCTACTGCGGATACGCTGCTATGCTCTACGAGCAGGGTGCTGACAAGATATACCTTTACAACTACTACCGTAATATGGGCAATATGATGACTGATGAGGACAGAATCACTACCGACAGTGCAAAGCTCTCCATTTCTTCGCCCAAGCAGTATCACAACATTATTACTACGATCGGTTCTTACGACAAGGTTAAGACGATGAACCGCCGTGTAATAATGACCTACAACGACCTTAAGTCGCCTGCGGAGGAAGCAAAAGGTCAGCTTCCCGCAATGGTATTTATGTTCTCGGGACAGACGATCAAGCTTACCCAGCACGTAGGACCGATTCCCGAGGGCGCAACCGTTAAGCTTAAGTACTCGCTTCCCAACGAGCTCTATAAGGAATTCCGCCCCAACACTTACGTTAATGGTGTAGAATGTACCTACGAAAAGTATGAGTACAGCTCCACGGGTATTACCTCTTGCCCGATCTTCGTTTACGACGTTCCTGCAGAGGCGTTTGACGAGGTATTCAATATGGAATTCGTTCCGAACGAGTTCACCGAGATAGGCTACGTTGAAATTTGCATTTATCCCGCAAAGTAAAGAAAGGGGGACATAATGAAAATGAAAAGAATAATTACATTATTGCTCGCCCTTGTAATGGCGGCAACAGCTGTGCCGATGATTTCTGTGGCTGCAGCAGAAGATGAAAGACTTACGCTTAACGTAGGCGAAAGCCTCGCACTTGATGAGATCAGCGGCTCTACCGCTATTGCGGCAGAGGCTGACGGCAACAAGTTCCTTCAGGTAAGCCTTGTGGACTACAATTCACAGGATGGCTTGAAAATTAAGTTTAAGACTGTCCCGGGTGTTAAGAACTACTTTATACAGACAAAGGTACGAATCACCACGAACGAAAAAGATATGAGTAGAACTCTTAGAAACACTACCATATCTAATTGCACGCGCGCGTGGAATGCCGCATCAACGACATACATGACTATACATACAACCGACAAATGGGTTGTTACCGGATACCATGGCTATCAAGCTAACCAAAGTAGGTTGGTTACTGGCGGTTGGGTATCTCACTATGCTTGTCCGTTGTTCGTAACACCGAATGATGGTGCAGAGTATGTCGAAATTGCGCTGTTTTACGAAAATAAAACCGGAGCACCGTTCGAAATAGACGATTTCACAATAGGCTATTTTGAAGAAGACGGCATTCCCGGCACAATGTATACGGCTACCAGTGAAGATTGGTACTTAAAGAATGACCTTACAAGCTACTTTGTTTATAATGATAAGTATAAATTTAAAGAGTATTTCAAGGTAACATTCGATGGCGATGTTGTTGCCAAGGATGATGGAAGTGTTGCCAAAATAGACGGAGAAGGCACAGAGATAGCTTGGCTTTCCGGGCGTCAGCAAGCGGCGTCAGACGTTGACGGAACGATTAGAGTTGATTTAATGGAGGAAGATGAGTACCTCCGTATTGACGATATGACGGCTGAAACGTCCGGTGCGTATGAGTTTGATAAGCCTCTTGACACGGGCATTTACACTCTGTCCGGCGACTTTAAAATGGCGTATTTCCAAAGTACCGGAACGGGAACCAGTTACGATGCAGGCATTCATAAGGCAACTGTTACTGTTGCCGATTTGAGCGGCAATATGCTCGGTAGCTTTGAGATCAATCCCTGGTGGGACAAGGATGAGATCACATTTGCTATCAAGGAGCCTGTTGACGGTATAAAGCTTACCATGACGCAGAATGGTATCACCGATACAACCGACTACAAAAATACCGTTGACATCAAGGGCCTTAAGCTTACTCTTGGCGAAACCTTCAACAAGGAAGTTCCGGTCAGCGGCGGACTCCTTAACGGCCTTAAGATGTATTTCACCGACTCCACGAGAATAGTAACCGATGATAGAGACAACAGTTTCCTTCACATTGGTGAAAGAAACTATGAAAAGGGTCAGGACGGCGTATTCCTTAGCACCGGCGTAAAGCTGGAAGCTTTAACCGAGTACACTATCGCTGTTAAGGCTCGTCAGTCCGTTGGAAATGATGGCGTTGACCTCGTTGCGCTCAACATCATGCCCTTGTCGGGCACCACGCACATCAAGGGCTATCGCTCCCTTGACTACCTTGGCGATGAACCTACCACTTGGACCAGAACTCACAAGGATATGCCATATCCTTCTGCAATCAACTACGACAGCTACCACGGCCACTTTAGGCATTCCGGTTACGGTTATGCTGTAGTTCCCGGCAACTGGGAAACGTATTTGTTCTCCTATATTCCGGCAGAGGACATCAACTCCTTCAATATGTCGATCCATACTTCGTATGCGAGCGGCGCCCCTGTTGATGCGGGACGTCGGTTTACGGGCGTAATACTCTCCAACGGTACCGAACAGTCGATCAACAATGTCAACCCCATGGACATCGATGACATCGTGATCTACAAGAGCGCATCTGCTACTCCGGGCACAGAGATCTACGAGTGGGATTTTGAAAACGGTATGCCGGCAGGTGCAACCTCCGCGTATGCACAGACGGCTAACGCGGCCGCAAACAAGCTCTCTCTCGAGACAGGCGAGTATTACTCGATCATCGGCGAAAACGGCGGCACCCCCAAGATGACGATCTCCGGCTTCGACGGCTTTGAAAACGGCAAATATTCCATTAGCTTCGACGTTCGTATCGGCGCATACGACGGTGACATCGATAAAGACCACAACACGGCAGATATCACTCTCAAGGCATTCCGCCAAAGCAAGAAGGATCCTAGTGCAGACCTCATTGAAGGAGCTGTAAAAAAGCAGGAAATCAGCGCTGAATGGACCACCATCACTTACGAGTTCAACGTAAAGAGCGCCAGCGAGCTTGAAAAGCTTGTGATTGGCTTTGAGGCGCGCGGAGAAGGCTACACTGATATGCTTAACCGCATCGACTACCGTAACTTCTCGATGACTCTGATCCCGACTGAAATTTCGGATATTCCATACAACGGCATTCTTATGCTGCTGATCAGAAAGCGCTTCAACGAAAAGGGCGACGGAAACTATCTCCCCGGCGTTCTTACCGAGGAAAATCTCCAGTATTGGAACACCAACGGTCAGACTCTCGAGGTTAAGACCGTGGGTGAGGGCGAGGAGCAGTTTAGCTATCTCGCGGCAAGCGGCATTAAGAACAACTACAGCGGCTTTATCTATGAAAACGGCAAGACTCTGAAGCCCGGCACTTACCTCTTGAGAGTCGATCTCCGTACCTCTGTCGAGGGCGAGGATACACAGCTTCGCGTCACACTTGGTGACGTTACCAAGAAGCTGAGAGTTGCTAACGAGTGGGTAACCTTCGAGTCCGTATTCGACATCAAGGAGGAAACTCCTGTATGGCTCAGATTCAGAGGCGGTCCTCTCGCATTCTACAGACAGAGCTTCGATATCGCTAACCTCACGCTCATCAACCTTGACGAGCTTGAAAGAGGTCAGACGATAGCTGTCGGCGGCAACCTCTTCCCGACGGGTAACTTTGAGGATCCTACCGTACGCTTCGAGTGGGACGGTAACGCAAACGAAAACTATGGTTGGGGACCCATTCAGGCAAGTCGCGAGGTTGATAAAGAGGGCAACGGCTACCTTCTCGTAACAGATAGAGCTGTTAACCACCAGAACTTAACGCTCAACACCGGTGTTCGCATTGAAAAGGGCAGAACCTATACCATTAAGTACCGTATCCGTACGGCTGACCACAGATCCGATAGCGGTATGCGTGTTTCTGCAAGCACAGGCTCCACTTGGTACAAGCTTAAGGTTGACGGCGAGGGTGCTGAAGACTATGCATCGTCGTGGTACAACTCTTATGCTATCAACGGCAGATGGAAGGAAGTAACCTCCACGTACATCGCTGAAGGCGACGGAACGCTCAAGATCAGATTCTCGGGCGACACCTCTGCTAAGAGCATCCACGATCTCGAGATCGACGATATCCAGGTATATATGGTATTCTCCGGCAAATAATAGATTTGCGCTGACAACACCAAAATAAAAAGACACCGCCAACTCCTAAAAGGGTTGGCGGTGATTTTTAGTTATAATCGGCGGAGTCAGAGGGCTTTGCGGGCATTTTGTTTTTTGATTGCATCACGGTAATCGCTCGGGCGCATACCAACTGTCTTAAGAAACACCTTTGAAAAGTATGAGAAATTTCCAAATCCGCAGGAGCGCGCGATACTTTCGATGCTTTCCTCGCTCTCGGAAAGCATCCGCCTTGCCATATTGCATCTGACGAGGTTTATGTAGCTGACGACGGTGCAGCCCGTTGCCTTGTGGAACTCGCGAGCGAGATAGTATTTGCTGAGTCCCGAGGCTTCGGCGATTATATCGAGTGTAAGACGCTTATCGTATTCGGAGGAGATATATCCGATCGCGCGCTTTACCGCCGAAAGGTGCGGCGGGCCGATGTACGGGGCGTTATCGCCCTCGCTGTGATGGCGACACAAAAGCGACATTATCTTAAGCGCTGCTGCGCGCATCATTTGTACACGGTAAGGAGTATCGGCGGAGTATTCTTCGGCGATTTCCTCGATAAGTTCGCTTATTTGGGGGTCGCGTATCTTCGGTGCGAAGCTTATCATATTCGTATCAAGGTGGTTTGACAGGCAAAATGCACGGTCGATTATAAGGCAGTAGTAGTGATGCACTTCATCTGCGGATATGGTGTGGATACGGTTGGCGTTGATTATTGCGATGTCACCGGGCTCGACCTCGACGTGGAGATCGTCGCTTGTTACGGTAGCGTGACCTTTTGTGAAATAGAGCAGCTCGATATTTTCGTGCCAGTTTCCTACGTCGACGTTCTTTCTGTCTTTGATCTCGAAGCGGTGAAAAATAAACGGAATATGCGACTCTCCCATGGTATGTTTTTCGAATACGCTCATATATTTTCACCTCCGATAGCAAGATAGTCGTAAAAGGCGGCAAGATAAAGCCTTGACAATTCAGTATCTTTAGTATACAATGAAATCAAGGAAAAAGCAAGATTTTTGCGAAAAATAATGTTTTTAAGAGAGGTATGGACTGATGGATATGGTAAGAGTAGCCATCGTTGGATTCGGCGGAATTGCAAGAACACACTATAAGAGCTATAATAAGCTTATAGAACAGGGCGTTCCTGTGAAGCTTGTTGCGGTATGCGACGTGGATCCGGAGAGATTTGTTCGTAAAATAGGTATAAATCTTGCCGACGATAAAAACAATGCACTTACCGACGATATACGCAAATACACGAATGCAGACGAGCTTCTTAAAAATGAGGAGTTCGATATGGTCGATATTTGTCTGCCCACGTATCTTCATAAGGAGTATGCGATAAAGTTTATGCGCGCAGGCAAGCACGTGCTTTCCGAGAAGCCTATGGCACTTTCCACTGCCGACTGTGAGGAAATGATCGACGTTCACAATGAAACGGGCAAGCGCTTTATGGTAGCGCAGTGTATTCGTTTCTGGCCTGCATATACGTACATAAAGGAATGTATAGAGAAGGGTACCTTCGGCAAGATAAGACATATTTTTATGGAAAGAATAAGCGCTATGCCGAGGTGGAGCTTTGAAAATTGGTATGAAGATACCGATAAGAGTGGCGGAGCAATTCTCGATTTGCATCTGCACGACGTGGACGTTGTCAGATACCTTCTCGGCGATCCCTATGCGGTAAGTGCAACGGCACAGGATACGAAGGTTCGCTGGAGCATTGTTAACACGAGAATGCTTTACGACGACGTAATGGTTTCCATTATGGGCTCGTGGGGCGAGAGCAATACCTCAAAATTCAAAATGGCGTACAGGGTGCGCTTTGAAAAAGCAAGCATCGTATTTGAGGCCGGCGTGGCAACGGTATATCCCGATGAGGGCGAGCCGTACGTGCTGGATCTTCCGAAGGACGACGGATACGTTGAAGAGGTGCGCTATATGGTAGACCTTATTCTTCATCCCGAGAAGGAAAACGATATCTGCACACCCGAAAGCACCTGCAAGAGTGTAAGAACAATTGAGAAGCTTCGCGAGAGCGCGGCTGCTGATGGCGCAAATATCAGAGTATAAGGAGAAATCACTATGAATAACAAAATTGGCGTACTTATAAATTTAAGAGCGGATACCGACGTTGCATTTAAGTTCAAGGAAGCAAAGGAGCTCGGCTTTGAGTCCTGTCAGCTTTGCGTTTGGGATATGAGCCTCTACACCGACGAGGTGGCAGAGAAGGTCAACGCGGCACTCGCATTAGTTCCCGGATTTGAGATATCTCTTCTTTGGGCAGGCTGGGGCGGACCGAAGGAGTGGAACTTCACATACGGCCCGTCGACGCTCGGCATTGTGCCTCCTGCGTACAGGGATTCCCGCACGACCGACCTGCTTTTGGCGTCTGATTTCGCTGAAAAGATTGGCGTCACGAACATCGCAACTCACGTTGGCTTTATTCCCGAAAATCCTGACAGCAACGATTTCTGGGGCACGGTTGCGGCACTTCGCAATATCTGCAAGTATTATAAAGAGAAGGGGCAGAATTTCCTTTTCGAAACCGGACAGGAAACTCCCGTAACTATGCTTCGCACCATTCAGGCGATCGAGCTTGATAACCTTGGCATCAACTTTGATACCGCAAATCTTATCCTTTACGGAAAGGCAAACACTCTCGATGCGCTTGACGTTTACGGTAAGTACGTTATGAACACGCACATCAAAGACGGCTTCTATCCGACCGACGGTATGAAGCTCGGCGAGGAGGTTCGCGCAGGTGAGGGCAAGGCTAATCTTCCTGCAGTCGTAAAGAGATTTAGGGAGCTTGGCTATACCGGCCCTTTCACTATCGAGAGAGAGATCAAGGAAGGCGAACAGCATATCAAGGACATCACTATGACGAGAGATCTTCTCAAAAAGTGGATGGCAGAGGCTGACGCTGAATAAACAGACATATAAAAGGCTGCCCGAGAGGGCGCCTTTTTTTGTGAGAAGCGTCTCCGCTTGACAAAATCGCGGCTATAATATATAATGTAGATACAGATTAAAGTTGCGAGGGCGAATATGCTTGAGAAGATAAAACATCCCACCGACGTGCGTGCGCTTACAAAGGCTCAAACGGAGGCGCTTGCAGGTGAGATACGTGAAACTATAATAAAAACCGTCGCCCACAGAGGCGGTCATCTCGCGTCCAATCTCGGTATGGTAGAGGCGACGATTGCGCTCCACCGCGTGTTCGACTGCCCAAAAGACAGTATCGTTTTCGACGTCGGGCACCAGTGCTACACGCATAAGCTTCTGACAGGACGCTATGAAAAGTTTCATACGCTTCGCACGTACGGCGGTATCTCGGGCTTTGTAAACCGCGAGGAGAGCGAGTTCGACGTTTTGTCGGAGGGACATTCGGGCGCGTCGATTTCCGCGGCGCTCGGTATCGCGACCGCAAACAAGCTTGCAGGTAACGGCAGGTGTGCCGTTGCGGTTATCGGCGACGGCTCGCTCACCAACGGAATGGTGTACGAGGCGCTCAACAACTGCGGAAGTAAGGAGCTTGACCTCGTTATACTTATAAACGATAATCAGATGTCTATATCAAACAATGTCGGTGGTCTGCACGAGTATCTCTCACGTATACGCACGAGCAACGGATATTTCACCTTCAAGCGCCGCTTTGAGCATTTTCTCTCGGCGATACCGCTTATCGGTATGCCTATGGCGAAATTCCTCAAAATTATAAAGGACGCTATCAAGCGCGTATTTATAAAGGATACGTTTTTTGAGGATCTCGGACTTATATATCTCGGACCTGTCGACGGTCACGATATAAACAAGCTTACGCGCGTGCTTACCGAAGCCAAGGGCAAGCATCGCTGTTGCGTCGTTCATATGACGACAACGAAGGGTAAGGGCTACGAATACGCCGAAAACGAGCCGGGTAAATACCACGGCGTCGGCGGCTTCGATGCGGTTGTGGGTGCAGAGGATAACAAAGCCGAAAGCTTTTCCACGCACGCAGGCGACGTTCTTTGCGCGCTCGCCTCGCACGACGAAAAAATATGCGCTATCACGGCGGCGATGTGCGACGGTACGGGGCTCGCACGCTTTAAGGCGGAGTACCCCGAGCGGTTATTTGACGTGGGTATTGCCGAGGAGCACGCGATTACTTTTGCAAGCGGACTCGCCGTGGCGGGAATGAAGCCTGCTGTTGCGCTCTACTCGACCTTTTCACAGCGAGTGTACGACCAGCTTTTACACGATGTTTCGCTGCAAAAGCTGCCTCTTGTGCTGCTGCTTGACCGCGCGGGCATCGTGGCAGGCGACGGCGTTACGCATCAGGGCATATTCGACTATTCGATGTTTTCTTCCATACCGAATATCAATATATACTCGCCCGAAACGTATGCGGAGCTTGAAGATACGATGACTGCGGCGTTTGAGAAACGCGAGCTTGCCGTAATACGCTACCCGAAGGGCGGCGAGCGAGGGGAACGCATAAAAATGCAGGCGCACCGCAGTGGCGCTTTTGCGTACAGCAACGGCGTGGAGGACAGCGACGCCGTGATTGTCACATACGGACGCATAACGGATGAGGCAGAGCGTGCGGCACAGATGCTCACATCAAAGCACTCCGTTGGAATTATAAAGCTTGTTCGCATCTATCCGATTGCAGCTAAAGAAATAATTGATCTTGCGCGCAGCGCGAAGCTTATATACGTTCTTGAGGAAGGAATACGCAGCGGCGGCGTTGGTGAAAAGCTCGCGGCGGCGTATGCGAGAGCGGGCGCGAATGCGCGTGTAATAGTGCGCGCAATTGACGGATATTTGCCCCACGGCGACGTAAAAACACTTGAGAGCGTGTGTGGTCTCACCGCAAACGATGCGGTTTCGGATATTTTGGGAGCGCTTGGAGCGTGAAAACACGATAAAATCAAACTTTTTTCAAAAAAGGGTTGCATTTTATAAAAAGTTGTGATATACTGTTAATGTAAGATATTAAGTATAAAGGAGAGTGGGTTGACAAAACCCACTCTTAATTTATGCCGCCGCACCCTTGCGGCAGACGGAGAAAATAAGTGAAACAAAGAAGATCATCTAAAAACGTAGTCGGGATAGTCACCGAGGAGCTTCGCCCCGTTATCAACGAGCTTGGCTACAGCCTCTGGGACGTCGAATACGTAAAAGAGGGCGCGGACTATTTCCTGCGCTTCACTATCGACCACGCGGACGGTGTTGATATAAACGCCTGCGAGAAGGTACACCGCACTATTGATCCTCTGCTCGACGAGCTCGATCCTATCGAGGGAGCGTATCACCTTGAGGTTTCCTCCCCCGGAATTGAACGTGTCGTCAAATACGATTGGCACTACGAGGTGCTCATCGGCGCGAAGCTTTCGCTTCGTCTTTACGCGCCTATCGAGGCTGTGCCGGGGACGAAATCGCTCGTTGGCATACTGAAGGCGTATGAGGACGGAAATATCACGCTCGAAATCGGAGGAACGGATATTATAATACCGCACGCATCGGTTTCCAAGGCGAAAACAGTATTTGATTTTTGAAAAATTAACGAAAGGTTTGGTTATAAAAAATGAACTCCGAATTGTTTACAGCTCTTGAGCTGCTCGAGAAGGAAAAGGGTATAGACGTTGTCTATATGCTCGAGCGCGTTGAAGCAGCACTCATCAGCGCATACAAGCGCGACACGAACGGTCTTGCAAACGTCCGCGTTGACATCAACAAGGATAAGCAGGTCATTCGTATGTTTGAGCAGAAGACGGTTGTTGAAGAGGTTACCGATCCCGATCTTGAGATAAGCCTCGAGGATGCTCGCAAGATAAGCAAGCGTCATTCTCTTGGCAACGTCTGTGAGATCGAGCTTAAGCCCAAAAACTTCCGCCGTCTGTCCGCACAGACCGCAAAGCAGGTCATCATTCAGGGTATCCGCGAGGCGGAGCGCTCGATGATGATAAAGGAATACGAATCCAAGAAGGAAGAGATCATCACTGCTATCGTTGATAAGGTGGATCCCGAGAACGAGGACGTACTCGTTGATACCGGAACAAGCAAGGTTTACCTTAAGAAGATGGATCAGATTCCCGGCGAGCGCTTTAACGTGGGCGACCGCATTAAGGTTTTCGTAACCGAGGTTATGAAGGAAACTCTCCGCGGTCCGCTCGTATCGCTTTCGCGTACTGCTCCCGGACTTGTAAAGCGTCTTTTCGAGCTTGAAATCCCTGAAATTCAGGACGGCACGGTGGTTATTATGTCGATAACCCGTGAGGCGGGCTCGCGTACAAAGATGGCGATAATGAGCCGCGATCCTAACGTTGATCCTATCGGTGCGTGCATCGGTAACCGCGGTATGCGTATTCAGTCGATCACGAGAGAGCTTCGCGACGAGAAGATCGACATTATCAAGTATAGCGAGGATCCCGTTGAGTACATCAGCGCGGCGCTCTCGCCCGCAACGGTTAAGGAGGTCGTTCTCGACAGCGAAAAATCCTGCCGCGTAGTTGTAGACGCAGATCAGCTCTCGCTCGCTATCGGTAAGGAAGGTCAGAACGCACGCCTTGCGGCACGTCTTACCGGCTTTAAGATCGACATAAAGACGCGCGAGGCGCTTCTTGCAGAGGATGCTGCAAAGCAGGCATTCATTGACAGCGCTGACGAAGCAACCGAAGCGTAAGAGAGATGTATAAACCTAAGAATAAACGGCGTCCGTAAGGCTCGATGTGAATGTCGGACGGAACCGCGATCTGGGAGGAAGCAATATTTTGCAGGAAAATATTCAGGCAAGACCAAAGAAAAAAATACCCGAGCGCAAATGTCTTGGGTGTAACGTATCAAAGCCGAAGGGTGAGCTTGCGAGGGTAGTCCGTGCACCGGACGGCAGCGTATCGCTTGACCTTACCGGTAAGAAATCGGGGCGCGGTGCGTACGTATGTAGGAGCGCCGAGTGCCTTAAAAAGTGCAGAAAGCGCAGATGTATTGAGCGCGCGCTTGAGGTGGAGATCCCCGAGAGCGTTTACGACGCGCTTATAGAGGAGCTTGCTGAAAATGAATAAGAATACCGGCATCGAATGTGAGGTCGACATAGCGCATACGCTTGTCGAGGGTGGCGAAAAAAAGCTGTTGTCGCTTCTTGGATTTGCCGCTCGGGCGCGAGCGCTTGTGTGCGGCACAGACCAATGCCGTGACGCGATACGACGCGGAAAACTACCGCTCGTAGTAGTCGCCGCGAATGCCTCTGCCAATACGAAGAAGCGTATAGGCGATGCCTGCAGATATTATGGGTGCGATATGTGTATTGCTCCCGTCCCCTCTCTCGAATTGTCAAACAGAATAGGTAAGAGTGCGAATATAGCCGTTGTCGGTGTAACCGATATGAATTTTGTAAACGGCATTACCGCCCTCTTTAAGTCCGCATCACACTCACTTGACTGAAAGGATGATTGATAGAATATGGCAGCAACGCAGAAAAATCAGACTAAAATAAGCGCACTCGCCAAGGACCTTGCGCTCAAAAACAAGGATATTATCGAGGTGCTCGCGTCAAACGTTATCGAGGGCAAATGCACGTCCGCGTCACTGACTCCCGATGAATTTGATCTCGTTATCAACACACTTACCGCGCGTACGCAGAGCGACAGTATCGGCGATTATCTTGACAAGAAGTCGAGAATAATTCTCGCAAAGCCCAAGGCGAAAGAAGAACCCAAGGAAGAAGTAAAGGAACAGCCGAAGGCGGAACA
>JAZSJI010000107.1:0-14780 GCA_045534235.1 Candidatus Flemingiibacterium sp.
CCTCAACGCGAACATCGTAATGACGCGCGCCCGTACACTCTCCGAGGTTTGGGGATTTGACTACGAGGGCGAGTCGAGAACGGTAGATATGCACATTAAAACGCTTCGACAGAAGCTTGGCGACGCGGGTGCGGCTATCAAGACCGTACGCAGCGTCGGATATAAGCTCGGTGACTGATAAATGAAAAGTGTAAATAAAGCAGCATTTGTTCTTACAGCTGTTATTTCGTGTATCATAGGAGCACCTATTGGCGCGCTTATTATCTATATGTGTGGGATATGGGCGATCGGCGGTTCAAAAAATATATTCGTACTTTTTCTTTACAGCTTGGTGCCGGTGCTTGTTTTTGCTGGGATTTCCGCACTGTTTGCGCTTTTGATATATTCTTACGTTTCTCACAGAACAAAACGAGAATATCGCCGTATTGCGTATCCTGATTCTGTCGATGTTGAGAAATTTCAGGAGCTTGCGCCGTTTTTTGAAATGATGAACGCGCAGCAGCGTGAGATCGAGCATCAACTAACCCGTGTTGCAAAAGAAAAAAATCGCCTCTCGACCATTATCAACAATATGGACGAGGGACTTATCATACTTGACAACGACCTTCGCGTTATTATGCTCAACGAGAGCGCGTATTCGTGGTTTGAAACGGACACGCCCCGAAGTGAGTGTGCAGGAAAGCACGTCAGAGAAATATGCAGCAGTGCGGAAATATGCGACTGCATCGAGCGCGCAGACTCCGTTTACCTCATAATCGACGGCAGGCACCTACAGCTTCACGTAAACCACGTGGTTTCTTCGGCGGAGCAGGTCGGACGAATCGGACTTATGCTTGACGTTACCGAGCGCTCCGAGATCGACCGCATAAAGCAGGAGTTTACCGCGAACGTGTCGCACGAGCTCAAAACTCCGCTCACGTCTATTTCGGGCTACGCGGAGATAATCGAGTCGGGAATGGCGCAGGGCGACGACACCACCGTATTCGCAGGGCGTATACGCAGGGAAAGTCAGCGTATGCTCGCGCTTATATCTGATATAATCAAATTATCAAAGCTTGACGAGGCTTCGGACGGCGAAAACCTCGAGAGCGTCGACTTACTTAAAGTCGCAAACGAGTGCCGCGATATGCTCGAAATGAGTGCAAATCAGCACGAGGTCAAGATTAACGTAAGCGGCGAGGAGAGCATTGTTCTCGGCACACCGAGCGAGCTTACCGAGCTTGTTTACAATCTTATTGACAACGGTATTCGCTACAACCGAGTGGGCGGCGAGGTAAACGTAAAGGTGACCGCAACTGCACACGGTGTAGGCGATCCTATCGCGATACTTACCGTATCCGACACGGGTATAGGTGTTGCAAAGGAGCATCAGGCGCGCATATTCGAGCGCTTTTACCGCGTTGACAAGTCGCGCTCAAAGGCGACGGGCGGTACGGGACTTGGACTTGCGATAGTCAAGCACGTTGCCGAGCGTCACAACGCGAAGATCGACGTTGACAGCCGCGAGGGTGAGGGAACGACGATACGTGTGTCCTTCTACGAGATGAGAAACGAAGAATAACATACAGGAGAAAATCAATGGGGCTTTTTGATATATTATCTCTTTTCGGCGGCCTTGCACTGTTCCTCTTTGGAATGGACTATATGGGCAAGGGTCTTGAAAAGAGTGCGGGCGGTGCGCTTGAGCGCGTTCTCGAAAAAATGACGAACAACCCGATAAAGGGCGTTTTGCTCGGTATCGTCGTAACGGCTGTAATTCAGTCGTCGTCGGCTACTACGGTTATGGTAGTCGGCTTCGTTAACTCGGGTATTATGAAGCTTACGCAGGCAATCGGTATCATAATGGGTGCAAACATCGGTACGACCGTTACCGCGTGGATACTCACGCTTTCGGGACTCGAGGGTGACGCTTGGTACATTCAGATATTCAAGTCGACCAATCTCGCGGCTGTCGCGGCATTTATCGGTATCATTATGATAATGGCGAGCAAGAGCAGTCGCAAGAAGGACATCGGCGGCATACTCCTCGGATTTGCCGTGCTTATGTTCGGTATGGATATGATGAGCGGCGCTGTTACGCCTCTTAAGGAGAGTGAGGAGTTTGCAAATCTTCTCCTTATGTTTACTAACCCCGTGCTTGGTGTAATAGCAGGCGCACTTCTCACGGCTATAATTCAGTCGTCCTCTGCATCTGTCGGTATACTTCAGGCATTGTCTGCAACGGGCAGGCTGCCGTTTATGGCTGCTATGCCGATAATTATGGGTCAGAACATCGGTACCTGTGTTACCGCTATGATCTCCGCTATAGGAGCGAGCAAAAACGCAAGACGCACTGCGTTCGTTCATTTGTACTTCAATATAATTGGTACGGTTATATTCTTACTCGGCTTCTACGGGCTTAACGCAATATTCACCTTCAATCTTCCCGAGATCGTAGATTCCACCTCTATCGCTATTGTACACACAGTATTTAACCTTGTTACCACAACGCTTCTTCTTCCGTTCTATAAGGGCCTTGGCAAGCTTGCAGAGCTTACCGTACGCGACTCCCAAAAGAAGAAGGAGGCCAACACAGTCGAAGAGCAGCCGCTTCTCGACGAGCGTTTTCTCGCTACTCCCGCATTCGCGCTCGAACAGTGTGTGACTGTTATGAGCAAGATGGCGGAGCTTTCGATAAGCAGTATTAATAACGCGATGAATCTCGTTGACAAGTATATCGAGGCAGAGGCAGAGGAGATTCGCGAGCTCGAAAACGAGGTCGATAAGTATGAGGACAGACTCGGTACTTATCTTGTAAAGCTGTCCTCACGCAACCTTTCCGTCGACGACTCCAAGACCGCGACAAGACTTCTCCATAATATCGGCGACCTTGAGCGCATCAGCGACCACGCTGTAAACATTCAGGAAGCTGCAAAGGAAATGATGGAGAAGGGTATCACCTTCTCGCCCGAGGCGCATAAAGAGCTTAAGGTCATTTCTATGGCGGTAAGTGAAATTCTTCAGCTTACCTACGACGCTCTTATCTCGAAGGATCTGCACGCTGCAACGCATATCGAGCCGCTTGAGCAGGTTATTGACGATCTTAAGGACCAGATCAGAGAGAAGCACATCGACCGTCTTCAGGGCGGTAAGTGCACTATAGAGCTTGGCTTTATTCTCTCTGACCTGCTCACTAACTACGAGCGCGTTTCCGACCACTGCTCGAACATCGCCGCTTGTATGATTAAGGCGGCAGAGCAGTCCTACGAAACGCACAAGTATCTGGCTGACCTCAAGATGGAGCACTCGTTTATGGACGAGTACAAGGCTTGCTCCGAAAAATACGCGCTCAACTAATCATCGTACAATAATTCAGAAACGGTTACAAATTCGTAGCCGTTTCTTTTTAGCTCCGGAATAAAGGTGCGAAGTGCGTCGGGCGTGGGGCTTTCGCCGCCTACGAAATCGTGACAGAGTATTATCGAGCCCGATTCGGTGTTGTCGAGCACCGTTTTGACGATAGTATCGGTCGGCGTGTGCGCCCAATCGCGCGTGTCGACCGTCCATAAAATGACCTCATAGTCCATTTCGGCCGCGACACGGAGCACCTTCTCGGGGCATTTGCCCTCGGGCGGACGGAACAGGCGCGGGCGGTACTCGGCAAGCTCATAGAGAAACTCCTCGGTCACGGTAAGCTCGTTTTCGAGCGCCGCCTTGGAAATCATATTAAGATGCGGGTGCGACCAGGTGTGGCTTGCTATCTCATGACCCTCGGACAGCTCGCGAAGAATCAGCTCTGGGTATTTTTCCGCAAGCGAGCCGACGACGAAGAACGTCGCATGCACGTCGTTCTCGGCGAGTATATCGAGTATCTCGCCGGTATATTTATAGTGCGGTCCGTCGTCGAACGTGAGCGCGATACGCTTGTCGTCACGCTCGCAGGAAAAATAGACGTCGGCAAGCGCATCATCGGCGCAAATCGGCAGTACGAGAATAGCAAGCGTCAGCAAAAGCGCGCTTATACGCCGCATAATTCTTTTACTGAGCCGAAGGTGTAGCCGTCAGCCTCAAGACGCGTCAGAAATTCGTCAAGTATTGCCGCGTTTGTAGCGGACGTCGGGTGAAGGAGGAGTATCTCACCGTTGTGCAGACGCGAGGTGAGCTTTTGCATCGCGGCTTCGGGAGAGGGCTGATTTTTGTTGTCCCAATCGGCGTAGGCACAGCTCCAGAATACGGTCTTGTATCCCATATCGGCGAGTATTTTCATATTATTTTCGGAGAAGCACCCCTCGGGCGGACGGTATAGCTTTGCCATTGTGCCGCCGGTAAGCTCGGTGCAGAGTTTTTCAAGACCGTAAAGCTCTTCCTCGAATACGGCGCGGTCGGCGTATGCCATATTGCGGTGGCTCATCGTGTGATTTGCAACGGCGTGGCCTTCGTCAAACATACGCTTCACGAGCGCGGTTTCCTTCGTAATAACGTGCTCGAGCACGAAAAACGTACCCGCTGCGTTGTGCTTTTTTAAAATGTCGAGCGTTTTTGCGACGTTGCCGTTTTCGTAGCCGACGTCGAAGGTGAGGTATATCACCTTTTCTGCATTACTGTCGCCGTGTGTGCGGTCAACGTACACGCCTCCGTAGTCCTCGATAAAGGAAAATTCGCTCGGAAGCGGCGGTTGGGTGTGGTTATCGTTTGGCTTAAAGTACCACCGAAGCTCACTTGTCGATGCTACTGTGGGAAGTGCGAGCATGGCGAGTGCAAGCACTCCCGAGAAGATCTTTTTATATAAGTTTCGCATAGCTGTTCCTTTCGTTTGATTAATAAAACACTCCGCAAAAAAATTGCGATGCAAATATAATTTTGCACGATATTTTTTAAAAATCACCTTGATTTTTGCACCAATATGGGCTATAATATAATGTGTTGTAAAAATTCTCGATTTACGGAAAAATACAATGCATAAATTTTCGATTATTCACCATGAATATTCGTTTTTATCACATTTCAACAATACTGCGACATGAATATTTATGCTACTTATGCACCTAAAGCCTTGATTTTATGCAAGACACGGCGTATAATATATGTATAAAATAAATTTTCAAACCATATTTTGCTTGCTTTGCAAACACATTTAAATTTCATAAAATATATTATGCCGCTGTAATGGCGGCGGAATGGAGATTATTATGGACAAGAAAAACATCAAAAAAGTAGTGCTTGCTTATTCGGGCGGACTTGATACTTCCATCATCATTCCGTGGCTGAAGGAAAACTATAACAACTGCGAGGTCATCGCCGTTTCGGGCGACGTCGGACAGGGTACCGAGCTTGACGGTCTTGAAGAAAAGGCTATCAAGACGGGCGCGTCCAAACTCTATATCGAGGACTTAAAGCAGGATTACATAGAAAACTACATCTGGCCCTGCCTCAAGGCTGACGCGAAGTACGAGGACTACCTTCTTGGCACATCCCATGCACGTCCCTGCATTGCAAAGCGTCTTGTTGAGATCGCGCTTGCAGAGGGCGCAGACGCTATCTGCCACGGCTGTACCGGTAAGGGTAACGACCAGGTACGCTTCGAGCTTACCATTAAGGCGTTCGCTCCCGACATGGCTATTATCGCTCCTTGGAGAGAGTGGGACATCAAGTCGCGCGACGAGGAGATCGACTACGCAGAGGCACACAACATTCCCCTTAAAATAAACCGCGAGACCAACTATTCGAAGGACAAGAACCTCTGGCATCTGTCCCACGAGGGTATGGATCTCGAATCTCCCGCAAACGAGCCGCAGTACAACAAAGAAGGCTTCCTCGAGCTTGGCGTTTCGCCCGAGATGGCTCCCGACAAGCCTACCTACGTTACCATTCATTTTGAAAAGGGCATCCCGACCGCAGTTGACGGCGTTAAGATGAGCGCGGTAGAGCTTGTAACCAAGCTCAACGAGCTTGGCGGCGCAAACGGCATCGGCCTTCTTGACATCGTTGAGAACCGTCTTGTCGGTATGAAGAGCCGCGGCGTTTATGAAACTCCCGCAGGTACTATCCTTTACAAGGCGCACAACGTGCTTGAAACAATCTGCCTTGATAAGGAAACCTTCCACTTTATGCAGGCACAGGTCGCTCCCAAGATGGCAGATCTTTGCTACAACGGTCAGTGGTTCACACCTCTTCGCGAGGCACTCTGCGCGTTCGTTGACAAGGTAAACGAAACCGTAACGGGCGACGTTACGCTCAAGCTTTACAAGGGCAACATCATCAACGCAGGCGTTACCTCGCCGTACACGCTTTACGATGAGCAGACTGCATCCTTCGGTGAGGACGAGGACTACAACCAGGCTGACTCTGCAGGATTTATCAATCTGTTCGGTCTGCCGATCAAGGTTAAGGCAAAGCTTGATTCGAAGAGATAAGCGTTCCGCTTAATCATTGAATTTCTCGCGACGGCGCACCGTCGCTCGGGTGGGGGAAGAACCATCTCAAACGCCGAAGTTTCTTCCCCCCCCCTAACTCCTTGGCTATCCGACCTCCTTTGGATATATCAGTATCAGGCAAGGTATAGCCGAGCCGGGTGGGGTGCAGGGGAGGGCGGAGCGGCGCCCCCACGCAGCGCCTCCCATGCCGTGAGCGTGAAGCGCTCACGAATGCATATCCCTCGCTATGAGGGATTTTTGCCTTTATAAAGAACACAAAACGAAAGGACGCGGAATGTTCCGCGAAGATTATAATGAAACTCTGGCAAGGACGCTTTAAAAAGGACGTTGACTCGCGCGTTAATGATTTTAACTCGTCGATCTCCTTCGACGGACGTATGTACGCGCAGGATATAAACGGCTCTATCGCTCACGCGACGATGCTCGGCGAGTGCGGTATTATCGAAAAGAGCGAGGCTGACAAAATTGTCGCGGCGCTTCGTGAAATACTTGCGGATATTGAAGACGGCAAGCTCGAATTTTCCGTCGACGCCGAGGACATTCATATGAATATCGAAACCATACTTACAAGCCGTATTGGCGACACGGGCAAGCGTCTTCACACGGCGCGCTCGCGTAACGACCAGGTTGCGCTCGATATTCGTATGTATCTGCTCGACGAGATAGCGGCGGTAAAATCCCGCGTACTCGATCTGCTCGCCGCAATAAGCGATAAGGCGAAGCTTCACACCGACACCGTTATGGCAGGCTACACGCATCTTCAACGTGCGCAGCCCGTCACCTTCGCGCACTACATTCTCGCGTACGCGCAGATGCTTATGCGTGACTACGACCGCCTCTGTGACACCGAACGCCGCACGCGCGTAATGCCGCTCGGCTCGGGTGCACTTGCTTCGACGACGTACCCGATAAACCGCGAGCGAGTTGCCGAGCTACTCGGCTTTCCTGCGGTAACGGAGAACTCGATCGACGGCGTTTCCGACAGAGATTTCGTTCTCGAGCTTGCCTCTGACCTTTCGCTTCTCATGATGCACATGAGCCGTTTCTCCGAGGAGATAATCCTCTGGTGCTCGTCCGAGTTCGGCTTTATCGAGCTTGACGACGCGTTTTCGACCGGCTCGTCCATAATGCCGCAGAAGAAAAACCCCGACGTTGCCGAGCTTGTACGTGGCAAAACGGGACGCGTCTACGGCGATATGATGGCGCTTTATTCGATGATGAAATCGCTTCCGCTCGCATATAACAAGGATATGCAGGAGAACAAAGAGGCAATATTCGACGCTATCGACAACACGCTTATAAGCCTTGAGGTGTTTACCTCGATGTTTGCAACTATGACCGTACGCGCGGACAGACTTCGCCGTGCGGCGGCACAGGGATTTATAAACGCCACCGACCTTGCGGACTACCTCGTTAAGAAGGGTATGCCTTTCCGCGATGCTTACAAGGTTTCGGGCACGCTCGTCGCTTACTGTATCGACAATCGTAAGACGCTCGAGGAGCTGTCGCTCGACGAGCTTCGCGCAGTCTGCGACATATTTGACGCGGACGTTTACGAGGCTATAGACCTTATGAATTGTGTAAACGGTCGTAAGGTGCGCGGCGGTCCTGCAAAGGAGTCGGTTATGCGTCAGATCGAGATCGTAGACAAATTTGTCGGGGACAAGAGATGAGAACTGTACTCATAACGGGCGCATCACGCGGAATTGGAAAAGCGTGCGCCGAGTATTTCGCAGAGCACGGCTGGCGCGTTGTGATAAATTATAATAGTAGCGAGGCGGCGGCAAACGAGCTTGTTGACAAAATCAAGGCAAGCGGCGGTGAAGCCTACGCCTTCAAGGCGGACGTCGGTGTGACGGACGAGTGTAAGGCACTCGTAGAGTATGCCGTAAGCGTCGGTGGCGGTAAGCTCGACGCGCTTGTAAACAACGCTGCTATCGACGCGTTCGCACCGTTCGATATGCTCTCCAAAGAGGACGAAAAAAGAATATTCGATATTAACCTTTTCGGTGCGATGGACTGCACGCGCTTTGCGCTGCCTTATATGGTGCGCGATCGAGAGGGAAGCATCGTTAACGTGTCTTCGATTTGGGGGCGCGTCGGCGCTTCCTGCGAGGTACAGTATTCTACCACCAAGGCAGCGCTTATCGGCTTTACAAAAGCACTATCCAAAGAGGTCGGTATGTCGGGTGTTCGCGTAAACTGCGTTGCTCCCGGTATAATCGACACCGATATGAACGCTTCGCTTACCCAAGAGGACGTCGACGAGTTTCTCGCGGGTGTACCGCTCGGCAGAATGGGTACGCCGCGCGAGGTCGCAGAGTGCGTATATTTTCTATGCAATTCCACCTACATCACGGGACAGGTGCTCGGCGTTGACGGCGGATATATTTGATAATTTTGATATTACAGAAAGGAATAAACTATCATGATGAACGATCTTCTCAAAATGGCGGACCTCAACAAAGAGGAAATAAACGACATATTAAACCTTGCTACACAGCTTAAATACGAAACCAAAAACGGTATCGAGCACAAGCTCCTCAAAGGTCAGACGCTCGGTATGATCTTCCAGAAGGCTTCGACGAGAACCCGCGTATCCTTCGAGGTTGGTATGTACCAGCTCGGCGGTCAGGCACTGTTCCTCTCCTCGCGTTACCTACAGATCGGACGCGGTGAGCCGGTTGAGGACACCGCACGCGTTCTCTCGCGCTACCTTGACGGTATTATGATACGCACCTTCGCACAGAAGGAGGTCGAGGATCTCGCCGAGTACGCAAGTATTCCGATAATCAACGGTCTTACCGACTACTGTCACCCCTGTCAGGTGCTCGCTGACCTTCTCACCATCCGCGAGTTCAAGGGCGGATTTGACGGTCTTAAGATGTGCTACATCGGTGACGGCAACAATATGGCAAACTCGCTCATCGTCGGCGGTCTTACCGCAGGTATGAAGGTTTCTGCCGCTTGCCCGAAGGCTTACAGCCCCGATGCGCAGGTGCTCGACTTCGCAAAGCCGTATGCTGATATGTTCACCCTTACCGATAACGTGCTCGAGGCAGCAAAGGACGCTGACGTTATCTTTACCGACGTTTGGGCGTCTATGGGCCAGGAAGGCGAAGCAGAGAAGCGCAGAGAGGCGTTCAAGGGCTATCAGATCAACGACGAGGTTATGAGCGTTGCCGCAAAGGACGCAATGGTACAGCACTGTCTGCCTGCACACCGTGAGGAGGAGATCACCGCGAAGGTATTCGAGGCTCACGCAAACGAGATCTTCGAGGAAGCAGAGAACAGACTCCACGCTCAAAAAGCCGTTATGGTCAAACTTATGCAAAAGAGATAATTACGGCAGGCTTTTTGGTGAGCCACGCGAAGCGTTGCTCCTACAAAACAGCCGTAATGGTTAAGCTTATGCAGAAGAGATAAACAATAGGAAAAGCCACCTTTTCGGGTGGCTTTTTTGTTTAAAAAAGAAGGGAGAAAAAGTCCTCGAAAACTTTTCTTTTTTCTATTGACTTTGACCTTTTTATGTGCTACAATGTCTGCGAATGGAGGCGGTGAAGTGTCTGCTAAATCCAAAAGCATTGATATGGTAAAAGGGCCGTTGTTTAAAAGCTTAATCAGGTTTTCTGTTCCTATTATGCTCTCAAATCTTCTTGGAGTGCTTTATCACGCCGCAGACGTTATCGTCGTGGGTAGATTTGGCAGCCCCGATGCGCTTGCCGGCGTTGGAGCGACCGGCCCCGTCGTTGGCCTTTTAAGTGCTCTGTTCACCGGACTTTCCGTCGGAGTACAGGTGGTCGTTGCCAAATCACTTGGCGTTGGCGATAAAAAGCGTACTGAAAGGCTTGTGCACACGTCTATGCTTTTGTCGCTTATTTGCGGAGCCATCATCACTTTTGTTGGCTTGGCTATAACAGATTCGCTCCTTCTTGGAATGAACGTTCCCGATGATGGAAATGTCTTTGCGCAGGCGAAAATTTATTTGCAGATAACCTTCATCACAAGGTTCGCGACTATGATATATAACTTTGGCGCGGGAATAATAAATGCGAAGGGCGACTCAAAGACGCCGATGTACATAATCATGGTGTCGGGCGCAATAAACGTAATTCTAAACCTTATATTTGTTATTGTGTTCGGCATGGAGGCGTTAGGTGTTGCTCTTGCAACGCTCATTTCACTGATAGTGTGTGCTGTATGGATACTTATTGTCTTATTTGGTGCAGAAGAGCCGATACGCTTGTCGCCGGGAAAGCTGAAAATGCATAAGGATTGCCTTTGGGAAATCGCTAAGGTTGGTATTCCTTCGGGCCTTCAGGGTATGTCCTTTCAGCTCCCCAACGTAATTGTGCAGGGCAGCATCAACAGCTTTGGAGGCGCATATATCGCAGGCGACACCGCGGCTTCGAGCGTAGGTAGCCTCTTCTATGCGATAATCAGTATGTTTTTGACTGCCTGTGCTGTGTTTACGAGCCAAAATTACGGCGCAAAGAATTATAAACGTGTCAACAAGACAGTTCTTTACTGTATTCTTTCAACGGGCGTTTTGTGGATAATTGACATTTTTGCCGTATTTGCTCTTGGCAAGCCCCTTATCGGAATGTATGTGTCAAGTGACGTTTCCGCTATAGAGCGTGCCGAGATAATCACGCACGGCTTTGTAAGGCTTATTTGGGTGGTTGGCTTCTACGGTGTCAATATGATATCCGAGTTTTTTGCAACCACGCTTCGTTCAATGGGGTATCCCGTGCGAAGCCTTATCAGCTCGCTTATCGGTGTTTGCGTGGTCAGAATAGTATGGATATATACTGCATTCAGATATATTGGCACGTTTGAGAGCATTTATATGTGCTTCCCACTGTCGTGGGCGTGCTCGCTTATTTTAAGTGGCGTGATGCTTATAATTGCACGGCGAAAGCTTATTAAATCAAAGGAATCTTTACTGTCATAAGGGGGACATATGTCTAAAGCTAAAAACATTGATATGCTAAACGGACCTCTGTTTTGGGATTTGATCCGTTATTCGATTCCAACAATCGCCATTGGCATAGTCGGCACACTTTACAATGCCGCCGACACAGCGGTGCTCGGCATATTCGGTGGCACCGAGGCTATGGCGGGCGTAGGTTCTACGGGGTCGCTCTACGGTATGGCGATGTCACTTTTTCTTGGATATACGAGCGGTGTCGGAATAGTTATCGGACGCGCTTTTGGAAAAAAAGACAAGGACGAAATTCACAAGGTCGTACATACCTCGATAGCATCGTGTTTGCTATTCGGAATGCTCATTGCAGTGCTCGGAACCGTATTTTCAAAGCAGCTGCTCCAATTTACTGCTGTTCCCGAGAACGTAATGTCAGAGGCAAACGCGTACAATATCATAATTTTTCTGAGCTCGCCGCTTTTTCTTGCTTATTCTGGCATATCAACTATTCTGCGTGCTAACGGCGACGCAAAGCGTCCGATGTACATATCCTTTATCTCGGGCGGACTCAACGTGTTGCTTAACGTATTTTTTGTGGTTGTGCTTGATATGACTGCCGCAGGTGTTGCACTTGCTACCGCTATATGCCATATTTTTACCGTCGTTTGCGGAACGGTTCTGCTGGTGCGTGAGAAGGGCGATGCTCATTTTTTCATTCGAAAGCTCAAAATACATAGGCAGCAGTTTTTGCAAATATGCCGTGTCGGATTCCCGATGGGCTTCCAAACGCTTATTTTCTCGTTTGCAAACGTCATAGTACAGTCGAGCGTAAACGGACTCGGTGATGCCGCTATTGCAGGCAACAGCTCCGGCGGAAGCGTTGCAAATCTCTTCTATACAGCGCTTAATGCAATATCTGCAGCATCTATTGCATTCATCAGCCAAAACTACGGCGCAAGAAAGTACGGCAGAATCAAAAAAATTGTGCTTTATTCTATCGGAATAACGTTTATTATATGGGCGATTGAGGCAATAATTGCCGTGCTTTTCGGAAGATCGCTCGTTTGGATGTATACACCGCAGGATGCCGCGGCGATTGCGTGCGGATACCAGAAGGTCATCTGGGTTGGTGCATTCTACGGTCTGTGCGGACTTACTGAGATATTTACCGGCGCGGCGCGTGCTATCGGATATAACATAAGCCCTACGGTCATATCTATTGTTGGTGTGTGCGGACTTCGAATTCTGTGGGTTTATACCGCGTTTGAGGTGGTAGGTACGCTCCCTATACTCTACCTTTGCTATCCACTGTCTTGGCTTGCAACGACTGTCGCCGGGGCAATAGTTTTTCTTATTGGCTACAAAAAGCTTGCAAAGGCGGAGCGCGTACAAGAGGGAATCGCATAAATTTTCAAAAAACTATTGCATTTTCTTCTATAGTATGATATAATAACATTGTCAGATAATTAACAATCGCCGAGAGGGAGGGCACACCGACCTCAAGGTGATAACAAATACCGCTTCTGCCGCGAAGGGTGCGCCCGACGCTTAAGAGTCACAACACAGTTATACCGATACTGTATCTATGCGCTCCGACAGAAGCTGTCGGGGCGCTTTTTGCTTCGAGAAAGAGGTTTATATGAACAAGCGAGTTGCACTCGTTGGCATCGTGGTCGAGGACAAAACCGCGACGTCACGCCTTAACGAGATATTGAGCGAGTACGGCGAATATATAATCGGCCGTATGGGTATTCCGCATAAAGAGCGCGACATATGCGTGATAAGCGTCGTCATCGACGCGCCGCAGGACGCTATCGCCGCGCTTTCGGGTAAAATAGGAGCGTTGCCGGGCGTTACGTCGAAGACGATATATTCAAAGGTTGGTGACGCTATTGAGTGATGCACTTACTACTATCATAAACGGTGACGTGCCAACAAAAGAAGGCCTGACCGCTCTCATCGACGCATTTATGCGTGGCGGTGACGCGGCGGCAGAGCTTTACGAGAGTGCACGCTCGCGTGCCGAGGCTATCCGCGACGAGCATTACGGCAGGCGCGTATTCCTTCGCGGACTTGTCGAGTTTACGTCCTACTGCAAAAACGATTGCTACTACTGCGGTCTGCGCCGCTCAAACAGGTGCGCGGAGCGCTATCGCCTTACAAAAGAGCAAATTCTCGAGTGCTGTGACTATGGCGCCGGACTTGGATTTCATACGTTTGTGCTTCAGGGCGGAGAGGATGCGTATTTTACAGACGAACGCCTTTGCGAAATTGTCCGCGAGATAAAGTCGGCGCATCCTGAATGCGCGGTGACTTTGTCGGTAGGTGAGCGTTCCCACGAATCGTACAAGGCGCTTCGTGAGGCGGGAGCAGACAGATATCTGCTTCGCCACGAAAGTGCAACAGACGAGCATTACGCAAGGCTGCACCCCGATAATTTAACGCTTGAAAATCGCAAGAAATGTCTATACGACTTGAAGTCGCTCGGATATCAAGTCGGCGCAGGATTTATGGTCGGCTCGCCGTATCAGACGAGCGAAAATCTTGCAAACGATCTTCTGTTTCTTCACGAGCTCCAGCCCCAAATGGTCGGCATCGGGCCGTTTATACCCCACCGCTACACGCCGTTTGGCGAGTGTACGGCAGGAACGCTTGAGCTGACGCTATTTATGCTCGCTCTGACGCGGCTTATGCTTCCGAAGGTGCTCCTTCCCGCAACGACGGCGCTCGGTACTATCGCAGAGGACGGACGTGAGCGCGGAGTGCTTGCAGGTGCAAACGTAGTTATGCCAAATCTCTCAC
The DNA here is from genome assembly GCA_045534235.1 of Candidatus Flemingiibacterium sp. GTDB lineage: Bacteria > Bacillota > Clostridia > Oscillospirales > CAG-272 > Flemingiibacterium. The sequence goes on from JAZSJI010000107.1 coordinate 14,143, forward strand.
CCGTAAGCGTGAGGAAAAAATATTTACTTTACAACGACAAGCTTTGCTCGGGGGATGAAACCGCAGAGCACATTAAAGAGCTTGCCGAGAGATTTAAGAAAATAGACTGCGTGCTTGATATGTCGCGCGGTGACTCAAAGAACATATGAAAGGACTAAATATTATGTACGACATCAAATCACTTAAAGCGGAAGAATTTATCTCGGATGAAGAAATAAAGGCGACACTTGCCTATGCCGACGAGCATAAGGACGATATGGCGCTTATCGACGAAATACTCGCAAAGGCGCGTGAATATAAGGGACTTAACCACCGCGAGGCATCCGTGCTTCTCGCGTGCGAGAATGAAGAAAAGATACAGGAAATGTACGCGCTCGCCGAGCAGATCAAAAAGGATTTTTACGGCAACCGTATCGTAATGTTCGCGCCGCTTTATCTGTCGAACTACTGCATAAACGGATGCGTATATTGCCCGTATCACTTAAAGAACAAGTGCATCACGAGAAAGAAGCTTACGCAGGAGGAGATCAAGAAGGAAGTCATCGCGCTTCAGGATATGGGACACAAGCGCCTTGCAATCGAGGCAGGCGAGGACCCCGTACACAATCCTATCGAGTATATTCTCGAGTCGATCGAAA
>JAZSJI010000020.1:0-12795 GCA_045534235.1 Candidatus Flemingiibacterium sp.
CTTCGATATGCGGTGTCTTGACCTTATGCTCGGAGTTGAAAATGAAATAATGTACGATCTCTACGATGCGGCCAAGGGACGTGTTGGGATCGAGAGGGTTGTACTTGCCGACGACAGATGCAAAAATCTGTGGTTTGCCGCGGCTCCCTATAAGGGTGGGCGCGACATAACGGCGGACGAATTTGCCGGGATAATCAAGGACGCAATGTCGATCGAGGCGTTCGACAACATTATTCTGGATACACCGGGGTCGCTTGGCGTTCCGGCGGTGCTTGATTCGGGAGTTGCGGACAGCGCGATAATAGTCGCATCGCATCAGCCATCGAGCATACGCGCGGCAGGTCAGACGGGTGAATACCTCGAAAAATGCCGTATACTCGACCAGCGGCTGCTTATAAACAGCTTCGATTTTACGGCGGCACTTGCGGGGAACCGTCCCGGAATAAACGAGATAATCGACAAATCGTACATACAGCTTTGCGGTATTGTTCCGTACGAACGCGATCTTATGATAGGTGCGGAAACGGGAAGACTTGCTTGCCAGATAAAGAATTCAAATGCGTGTGCAGCGTTCGACAACGTTGCAAGCAGGCTGTCGGGCATGTACGTTCCGCTTTTTTACGGCTTCCACGGAGTCAAGGTAAAGGGACAGATAAAACGCTTACTCGACCGAGTATGACATACAGTTCGGATATATCGACGAAAGGAAAAAATAAATGGAAATAGCTATTATTGCAGATGACAAAAAGAAAGAATTGATGACCCAGTTTTGTATCGCATACTGCGGTATCCTTTGCAAGCACAATCTGTGTGCTACGGGCATCACGGGAAAATATATATCCGAAGCGACCGGACTCAACATTGAGCGCCTTCTTGCGGGCTCGCAGGGCGGTACGCAGCAGATAACCTCGCGCCTTGCTTATAACGAGATAGATCTGCTTATTTACTTCCGCGACACTGGCAAGGATATGGGCTTTAATGAGGAGGAGCAGAACCTTCTGCGTATGTGTGATATGTACAACGTTCCTGTTGCTACCAATATCGCGACGGCAGAGGTGCTTGTCTGCGCGCTAGATAACGGCGGCCTTGATTGGAGAGAGATAGTTAACCCGAAGTCGGAGTATAACCGCAGAGTAAGATAAAAAATAGCAAAATATGGGACTGTCCACGTTTGTGGGCAGTCCCTTTTTGCGTTATACGCTTATTTTGTAAGATAATCATCAATAGCCCTTGCCGCGATCTTTCCTGCTCCCATTGCGGATATGACCGTTGCCGCGCCCGTGACTGCGTCGCCGCCTGCAAAAACGCCGTGCTTTGTGGTTGCACCTGTCGTTTCTTCTACGACGATGCCTCCGCGGCGGTTTACTTCAAGCCCCTCGGTTGTCGACTTTATAAGCGGATTCGGCGATGTGCCTATCGCCATTACCACCGTATCGAGGGTAAGTGTAAATTCGCTTCCGTCTACGGGGACAGGCGAGCGTCTTCCGCGCTCGTCAGGCTCACCGAGCTCCATTTTAACGCATTTAATACCGATAACAGAGCCGTTTTTTGGATCGCGCTTGTCGGCTTCGTTTTTGTAGCCGAGAATTTCAATGGGATTTGTCAGAAGCATAAACTCGATGCCTTCTTCGAGTGCGTGCTCGACCTCCTCGCGTCGCGCAGGAAGCTCATCCATTGAGCGGCGGTACACAACGTAGACCTTCTCCGCGCCAAGACGAAGTGCGGTCCTCGCCGCGTCCATCGCGACGTTTCCGCCGCCAACGACTGCGACCGTTCCGCCCTTTGAAATCGGCGTTGTAGCATCGGGAAGATATGCCTTCATGAGATTGCTTCTCGTCAGATATTCGTTCGCCGAATAAACACCGCGAAGGCTTTCGCCGGGAATATTCATAAAGCTCGGAAGTCCGGCACCGGAGCCGATAAATACTGCCTCATATCCCATATCGAAAAGCTCGTCGACGGTAAGCGTTTTGCCGATTACGACGTTCGTTTGAATATCTACTCCGAGCGCTTTCAGGTTGTCGACCTCTTTTTTTACTATAGCCTTAGGCAGTCTGAATTCAGGGATGCCGTAAACGAGTACGCCGCCTGCGGTGTGTAGTGCCTCGAAGACTGTCACCGCGTAGCCTTTTTTTGCAAGGTCGCCTGCGCACGTAAGTCCTGACGGACCCGCGCCTATAACAGCTACCTTGTGCCCGTTTGATACGGGCTTTTCTATTTGCTTGTCGGAGTGAGCATTATGCCAATCGGCGACGAAGCGCTCGAGCCGTCCTATGCCGACCGGCTCACCCTTTATGCCGCGTACGCACTTATCCTCGCACTGCGTTTCCTGGGGGCATACTCGACCGCACACGGCAGGAAGCGACGAGGTTCTTGCGATGACTTGGTACGCGCCCTCGAAGTCGCACTCTTTTATTTTACCGATAAATTCGGGAATGTGTATATTAACGGGGCAGCCTGACACGCAAGGCCTATTTTTGCAGTTAAGACAACGCATCGCTTCGTCGAGAGCGGTTGCCTCGTCGTAGCCGAGAGCCACCTCGTCAAAATTTCGCACGCGAATTTCGGGCGCCTGCGATGGCATGGGATTTTTTTGTTGCTTCATATTAGCTGCCATTTATTGCGTTTCCTTTCGCGTTAAGCTTTGGTGAAGAGATTGCACGTGTCCTCGTATGCGTGGCGCTCAAACTCACGGAATGCGACACCTCGCGACATTGCGGAGTCGAAATCCACCTCGTATCCGTCAAAATCGGGGCCGTCAACACACGCAAATTTCGTCTTGCCGCCGACCAAAAGTCTGCAGCCGCCACACATTCCCGTGCCGTCTATCATAATCGGGTTCATAGATACAACGCAGGGAATACCCGTCGGTCGAGTTGCTTCGACGACGAATTTCATCATAACGAGCGGCCCGATAGCGATGACCTTATCAAATCGCTCACCTCTGGCGAACATTTCGCCAAGCGGCACACAAACGTTGCCCTCGCGTCCGTACGAGCCGTCATCCGTCATAACGATAAGCCTGTCTGATACGGCTTTGAATTCGTCCTCTAAAATAAGGAGATCCTTGGAGCGAAAGCCGACAACTGACGTTACCTCACAGCCCATAGCGTGAAGTGCCTTTGCAATAGGCAAAGCGATCGCTGAGCCAACGCCGCCGCCGACAACGCATACCTTTTTTAGTCCGTCAAGCTCGGTTGGGTTGCCGAGCGGTCCGACAAAGTCGGGAATAGAGTCGCCGATCTCCTTGCGGTTGAGTATAGCGGTGGTCGCGCCGACTATCTGAAATATTACTGTAACCGTACCCGCCGCGCGGTCGTAGTCCGCGATAGTGAGCGGGATACGCTCGCCGTCATCATCCGCGCGAAGAATTATAAACTGTCCCGCCTTGGCCTTTTTTGCGACCAAGGGCGCCTCGACGGTCATCATCGTGACGGTACTGTTAAGGCTTTTTTTATCAACTACCCTATACATTGAAAATCTCCTATATACAATATGGCGCACAGCGCCGTTTTGCAGCAAAATTATTGTACTAAACATTATAACACACTATATGGAGTAATTGCAAGATATTAGCCATAAAAAACTCCCGATTTTCTTGGAAACCCGCCTTCTCTCCGCTAAATTTTGTCCGCATACGCGCCGTTTTGTCATTTCTTGGCAATATGCGCCGCACATCGCATTATTCGCCCTTATTTTACATACATAATGCGACAGTCATATTGCCGCCGCTCGTGTATAATTATGGCAAAACCAAAACAAGGACGGTAAAAAATATGGCATTTCAAAAAATATTGCGCGACAAGCTTACAAATCTGATCGCCAAGGGTAGAAATACGAATTCGGACGAAGGTGTTGATCTTTCGAAGGTCGACGTAATACATATTGTGAAGGGAATAGGCACGGCGACGCTGTCGTTTGCGCTTGGTTCCTCAGGCGCGGTATTTTCAAGCTATCCGCTTGGTATAGGCTTTTTCGCCGCGACAGACCGGTTTGTGCCCTATAGCTACCTCGGGCTTATTGCGTCATCACTTGTTTGTCGGGGATATTCTCTTGCAAGCGCGGTCGTATATACGGTTATAATTATGCTGCGGTACGCGCTGTGCCGATTGCGGGAGCAGGAACCGATGCATACGAAAAAGAAGGGATTTCGTGCACGGCTTGATGAGATGCTGCATAGTGGGACTCGAGGCGGTACGTTCGGCGAGCCGATAATTATGCGTGTTGCCGTGGCAGCCTTCGCCGCGCTTGTTTTTGGCTTGTATCGGCTCATTGCGGGCGGATTTTTGTATTACGATCTATTCGGGCTGCTCTCGGGATTTCTTATAAGCCCGCTTCTGACGCTTGTGCTTTCTCCGCTCTTTACGAGAGAAGACCGTTTTTTGCGATTTCGGGAGCTGTCGGCGGCTGCGCTTATGTTTGTTGCGGTCTATTCGCTTCGCGACGTTACGCTACTCGGCTTTTCACTCGCATTCGTCGGTGCGCTTTTCGTGACACTGTGGGCGGCGTCGCAGGTGGGCGCACTGCGAGCCTGCGCGGTCGGACTTGTTGCAGGACTTGCGTGCGGCGGCCTGAATCCGATCGGCGTAGCGTACGAGGTGGCGTATTCGCTCGGCGCGGCACCGTGTATTATGGCGTGCGTGGGACTTGTAGCGGGTGCGGTGTGGAAGCTATCGCGCACGGCGGCGGTAATATCGGCGAGCGTTATCGGTATGACGCTCGGGTTGACACTCGACGGGTATGCGATACTGCCGAGGCTGCTGCCCGATATAGTGGGCGCGGCGGCTATATTTATGCCGTGTGCGCATCTTGGGATTTTGCCGAGAATACCAGTCTTTATACAGCCCGACGATAACAGAAGCATTGAGGATATAATGATAACCAAACAGAAGCAAACCGATACGGCAGAGCGTATGAGCTCGCTTTCAGAGGCGTTTTCGCATCTTTCCGATACGCTGTACGCGCTTTCCGACCGTATGCGCCGCCCGGGCGTTGTGGATTTAAAGCAGCTTTCGGACAAGGTGTTCGACTCGTTCTGCTCGAAGTGCTCTATGTCGAAGCATTGTCTTGAGCGCGAGCTTGTAACAACGCTCGACGCGCAGAGCAAGCTCACAGCGGCACTTTATAAAAACGGACGTGTGAGCGTTGACGACGTGCCGCCGTTTTTGCGGCAAAGATGCTTCAACATCACCGCGGTGCTCGACGAGCTTAATGTTGCCACGGCGAAACTTATAGAAAAGCTTTATAAAAACGACAAAACCGAAGCGTTCGCGCTCGACTATGAGGCGATGTCGAAGCTGCTTGCCGAGCAGATAGACGCAAACGACGCGGAATATAAGGTCGATGCGGATATGACGTCGGCGCTTAAGCGCTCGCTCAAATATATGAACGTAGATGCGCCGCACGTCATCTGCTACGGCTCACGCAAAAAGCAAATCTTCATCGGCGGCCTTGAACTTGGACGTCTGCGTATCGGCGCGGCGGAGATACGAAGCTCGATTGAAAATACTGTAGGCACGCGCCTTGAGGCACCGCGCTTCAGCATAGACGAGGAGAACGTCACGATGACGCTCACGTCCTGTCGTCGTTTCGCCGTCGAAACGGCAAAGGCGACCAACATAAAGGCATCGGAGAATGCCAACGGCGATACGGCGACGGTGTTTGAAAGCCGTGAGGATTATTGCTATTCGCTGATATGTGACGGTATGGGAAGCGGACGTGAGGCGGCAATAACCTCGAAATTGTGCTCGGTATTTATTGAGCGGATGCTGACGGGTGGAAACGGTACTGCACTCACGCTTGAAATGCTCAACGGCTTCATCAGAACGCGCGGCATTGAGTGCTCGGCGACGGTAGACCTTGCCGAGATAGACCTTATAACGGGTGAGGCGTGCTTTATAAAGAGCGGCGCGGCGCCGTCGTTCGTTCTTCGCGGCGGAAATCTCTATAAGCTAGAGTCAAAAACCGTTCCGATCGGCATTTTACGGGAGCTTGATGCGGAACAGATCAAGTTTGATCTCGCGGACGGCGACGTTATCATTATGTTAAGCGACGGCGTGGCGCAGTCGCTCGAGGACGGTATATGGCTTGCCAATCTCCTGACGTATGAGTGGGAGGACGATCTCAATGTGATGGCGGAAAAGATACTCGACAACGCCGTTTTTGCAAACAATCGCAGCGATGATATGACGGTGTCGATCGTACGCGTAGTCGAGGCGGAGGTGGAGTAACAAAATTATAGAAGCAAGATTTCTTTGTCCTTCCTTTTAGCGTATTCACATAGCTTTGCGGTATTACCGTACGGATTGGCAGCGTATGCGATAACGCAGTCGCATAGATCGACCATATAATGATTGCGTTTGACTATAGCAAAGCGCGGCATTACGCGCGTCATCTCTTCGGGAAAAACAGACGGCATATTCGGCGGTGCTTTGTCGGGCGAAGTCAAGACAACCGCAAAGCGAATGTGAGGATATACAGCTTTAAGCTCTCTCAAAGCGCGGTGAACAAGAGTATCAAAATTCCCGTTGTGCCCGACGTAAAAATCGTTACCTCCACGTTTAATAAGTTCTTCAACGGTCGAATATAAAACGGGATAAACCGAGTCGGGAGTGTTCCGATTGCCAATAAAAGTTACTTTCATAAAAGCCTCTCAAAAATGTGATTTGATAGTGGTGGACCAGTATCAGTCCCATTATATCACGAAATCACGATAGAATAAAGTATCCGAACCGATTTTGGTCCATTTTTGAGAGGATATTTTTATGAGTGAACAGAAAATAAAGCAAGATGAAATAAAAATCGGAGCCAATATACGCCGCGTGCGCCTTTCGCGCGGTATTGGACAGACACAGCTTGTGTGTATGCTTCAGCTCGCTGGAGAAGAAATGACGCGCGAAACGCTTGTGAAAATCGAGAGAGGCGTTCAGCACATTCGCGCCACACAGCTCCGTGCGATTCGCGACGCGCTCGAAACGACGTACGACGAGCTGCTTGGTTAGTCTTATCGCTTGACAACTAACGTGAGATTTGGTATAATTACAGTATCAAATCCCGAAAGGAAAACGCGATGAGAAACAAGAAAACAGTCCTCGCCGAGGAGTTTTGCGAGAGGCTTGAGAAAATATATCCCGATGCGGTGTGTGCACTCGAATTCGGCGGCGAGGCGTGGAAGCTTCTCATAATGGGACGGCTGTCCGCGCAGTGTACCGATGCACGCGTAAACATCGTTTGCCGCGAGCTTTTCTCTCGCTACCCGACGCTTGAGGCGATCGCGGATTCGGAGCTTGTCGAGCTTGAAAATATCGTTCGCCCGTGCGGACTTTACAAAACCAAGGCAAAGAATATCAAGGACGCGTGCATTATGCTGCGCGACGAATACCGCGGCGTTTTGCCCGACACCATGGACGAGCTTTTGAAGTTCCCCGGCGTTGGCCGCAAGATAGCCAATCTGCTGCTCGGCGACATCTACAAAAAGCCTGCGATAGTCACCGATACGCACTGTATCCGTATCTGCGGACGCGTCGGACTATACCCCGAAAGCCTTAAAGACCCTCTAAAGATCGAGCGCATACTTGTGCCGCTGATACCGCCCGAAAAGCAGTCGGATTTTTGTCACCGCGTGGTGATGTTCGGGCGCGATATTTGCACGGCGCGCTCGCCGAAATGCGATGAATGCCCGATCTCCGATATATGCAAGCATAAAAAAGCAACTGCTTAAAGCGGTTGCTTTTTCGTTTATTTCGCGCCTATTGTAAGCATCGTGAGGTTGCTTGCCGACACGAGGCTATCCATATTATAGATTATGAGCACCTTATCTGCGCCCGCCTCGCGTATCACGTCTGTGACGGGAAGCTTGTAGTAGCGCAGGTCGATAACGTCGAGGTCGAAGTGCATCGCGAGGAATGGAGCGAGCGAATGACCGAAGCTGTCCTTGATAAGCACGAGCGTTTCGCGCTCTTTTTGCGAGCCTTCAACGTATATCTTCACTCTGCCGTTGTTTCCGCCTATGAAGGCGCTGTACTTGTCCTTTTTGTCAAGGTACGAGCGATCGTAGAAGCCGTCTAATACCTCACCGCTGTCTACTATCTCGCACACGAAATTTTCATCGCCGTCAAAGCGGAAAAACTCCATTTGATCGGGACTTATCCACTTCATACCTGCCTTTGACCACGTCGTGCCGTAGAACTTCTCGCTTACGATCTCTCGGGTGAAATGCTCAAACGGATACGGCTCTATGCCATAGGACGAGATTATCTCGACGTAAGCGTAGTACGCGCCGAGCGTCGTCCAATGGTGGTCGGTGCGGTAGTAGACGTACTCGCCTGCCGCGGCGTGCTCGCGAAGCGGCGTGAGAATGTCGATCTGCGGCACGGTGAGATTTTCGTTAAGACGTGCAAAAGCCGCGTCGGAAACCTCGCGTGCGGGGTAAATGTCGGGCATATATCTGAAAAGTACGTCCTGCGAGCGCCCGGCTATAGCGACTGTTACGTCAAAATCGGGCGAGGCGGCAAAAGTGTTTATCGCCGAGATGTTTTTATCCATTACGGGATAGCTTGTGTAATCGGTTTTTGCGATGATATAGCCGTTCTTGCCAAGCAGGACGCCGTTGTTTTCTCGCTTGGTGAAAACGGTTTCCGCGACCGCCTTCGTGCCCACGAAAGCATTTCGAAGCGGCATTTGATCGGTGCAGTACGAGGCGATATCCTTCGTGAATTTGCCGCTCGTCAGCGACTCTACGCTAAAGCGCGGCAAGGTTTGCAGTACGCGGTTTTCCTCCTCGGAGAAGGCTTTATCGGGTGTTACAAGCATCGCGACGGCAAAGCCGTAGATTATAACAAGCAGACCGAGGGCTGTTATTACGTCGGCGGCGCTGAATTTTTTATCTTTTTTCATTTAGCACCTCCGAGTTAAAACCTAAAGTATAAGAATGGATTGTACGACGAATCCACAAGATACGCAAGGCAAATAAGCGTTGCCGCGATGCCTACGGCTGAGAAAACAACGCGCATAGCACCCGATCTTTCGGTTAGCTTACGGTAAAGCTTCTTCGGAAGCGGTGTACACGCGATAACGAGTACTGCAAAAAAGAGAAGGTTGCGTACGAGATTGTAAACGTCAAGTCCGCTGGCGAGCGATGATACGCCAACTCCAAACATATTTCCAAGGTAGACCGTGCCGGCGGATAGGTCCTCGAACACGAAGAGAAGCCAACCGAAAAGCACGAAGAAAAGCGTGTAAACGCGCGAAATTATCGCGGGGGCGCGTTCAAGCCACTTTAGTAGGAAGAGCTTTTCTATCATAAGCAGCACGAAATAGTAAAGTCCCCACAGAATATAGTTCCAGCTCGCGCCATGCCAGAAGCCCGTCAAGAACCACACGACGAAAATGTTGCGAAGCTGCTTTAGCTTTGAGGTGCGGTTGCCGCCGAGCGGAATGTAAACGTAGTCGCGGAACCAAACGCCAAGCGAAATGTGCCAGCGACGCCAGAATTCCGTGATGCTCTTTGAAATATACGGGTAGTTGAAGTTCTCCATAAAGCGAAAACCGATCATTTTGCCAAGACCGATCGCCATATCGGAATAGCCCGAAAAGTCAAAGTATATTTGGAAAGAGTAGCATATTATACCGATCCACGCGCCGAGCACCGTGCGCTCGTCCGTCGGAACGTCGCGGAAATATTCCCAAAGCTGTCCGGCGGTGTTCGCGAGAAGCACCTTCTTGCACATACCCGCGATAAACGTGCGCGTGCCCTCGGCGAACAGCGAAACGCCGTGGTCGCGGCAGGCGAGTTGATTGGCGACGTCCTTGTAGCGCACTATCGGGCCCGCAATAAGCTGTGGGTACAGCGTTACGTACGCGCCGAACGAGGCGATGTTCTTCTGTGCCGCCGTATCGAGGCGGTAAACGTCGATGACGTAGGAGAGCGCCTGGAAGGTGTAGAACGAGATGCCTATAGGTAGCTCAAGATTAAGCGTCGGTATGCCTCTGAATATCGGGATAATATGCAGGTTGGACACGAAGAAATCGTAATATTTGAAAAATCCGAGTATCGCGAGGTTGATGACCACCGCGGCAATAAGACACGCCCTTGCGCTACGCTTATTGCCGCCTTGCAGGTTTTTCTCAACGAGCAGGCCGAACACGTAGTCGACGATTATGGTGAACACCATAAGAAATACGTACATCGGCTCGCCCCAACCGTAGAAAACAAGGCTTACCGCGAGCAGTACGATATTGCGCGCCTTCATAGGCACGATAAAATAAATAAGCAGAGTTACCGTCAAATACAGAAGCAGGAACTCAAGGCTTGAGAAGACCATTTTGCCCTCCGAGTTTTATTTGTAGTTGTCGAGCATACGTCCAAGTCCGTTTGCCACGCAGTCGAGCGGCTCGCTTGCAACGGTGACCTCGCGTCCGAGCTTTCCCGTGACGTATTCGCCAATGCCGGGCAGCATAGCGCCGCCGCCCGCGAGAACGATGCTTTCGGCCGAGGATTTGAGTGTGCCGTGCTGCGGAAGGTTTGCGAGCAGCTTATAAAGCGTATTTGCAACGCTCTCGGTCTGGTATGTACACAACGGCAAAATTTCTGCTGTCGTAACCGTTCTGCTCTTTGGCATACCGGTCACATTGTCGAGCCCCGACAGAGTTATCGCTGCTTCGTTGCCGTCAAGCGAAAGCTTGTGCTTTGCTTCTCGCGCCGCCGCGAGCGATATGGCAAGCCCGTATTTGCGCACCATATAGTTGGTGATGGCCGCATCTACCGCTTCGCCTCCAAAGGGGACCGTTTCCACGCGAAGGATCTCGCCGCGGCGTATGTACGACGCTTCGACGGAGCCTGCGCCTATATCGCATATGATGTCGCCGGAGTAACCGTCACCGTCGCACGTTGCTGCGCTGACTCCGCTGCCGCCAAATGCCGCTAAAGCTGCGTCAACGAGAAGAACGCGCCCTGTTCGACAATCTCCGAGCGCACGGGTGAGAAGCTCGCGGCTTTTTGCGCCGAGCGCGTATTTGACTGCACAAATGATATGCTTTTTTTGCTTGGGAGCTACTATTTCAAGACAGCGGTCAAGAATTTCTGCGGTCAGATTGAAGTCGGTTATTTCGCCGTTTACAATAGGTCGACGTATGGTGACCGTGCCGGGGGCTCTTGTGCGTATAAGCGACGCCTCGGAGCCAACTGCGATGACGTTTCCGTTTGCGTCAACAGCGGCGATGTTCGGCTCTCGAAGTACGATACCCTTATCCTTTTGGTATATTTCAACTGTGCGTGTGCCGAAGTCCACGCCAAGATAAACCGCCATTATTGCCTCCTGATTTTTCCGATATATTCGCTCGAAAGAAGTCCGAACTCTTTCTCGAGAAGCTCGCGAAGTCTTGCTATTGGCAGACCGACTACGTTATAGTAGTCGCCGTGAAGCTCGTTTACGAAAAAACCGCCGATTCCTTGAACGGCATATGAGCCTGCCTTGTCCATCGGCTCTTTCGTGCTGACGTAGAAATCTATCTCCGCCTCGCTTATATTGCCGAAAACCACCTTTGTTTCAACGGCGTCGGTGACGCATTTGCCGCGTCCGACAAGAGCAATGCCCGTCCATACGGAGTGGGTGCGTCCGGAAAGCGACATAAGCGTTTGCTTGGCGTCCTCCTCGCTCTGCGGTTTGCCCAAAATGCGCTCGCCGTCGCACACTACTGTGTCGGCGCCTATGACGATATAGTCGCCCGATGCATCGAGCGTGCCTTCGACGGCTTTTGCCTTCAAAAGTGCAAGCTCGCGAACGAGCTTGTCAGGCGAGAGGCTTTTAACCCGGCTTTCGTCGCAGTCGGAAACGATTACCTTAAAGTCCATACCGAGCATTGAAAGAAGCTCGCGTCGGCGCGGAGAATTTGACGCTAAAATAAACTCGGGTGTCATTTTGCTATAGCCCTCCCGATGATAAAAGAGAGAACGATGAAAATTACGACGGAAAGCGTCAGATCGATGCTTACGGCAAAGGTGAGCTGCATCACGCCGAGATTTAGCACAAGCGGGGAAGCCATACCGAAGTTGAGGCCGTATGCAAGCCACGAAAGGAAGCTTACGTCCTTGCAGATGTTAGCGACGAACGTGCCGACCACAACGCCTATGAGAACTAAAAAAAGATTGAAAAATTTGCGTCTTGTCATAACGTCCTCCTTATTTCTTTCCGGTCGAGCCAAAGCCGCCCTCGCCGCGTTCTGTTTCGTCAAGCTCGTTAGTGAGAATAAGATTTGCCGTGAAAACTGGCATAAACATAAGCTGTGCCACGCGCTCGCCAACCTTTATCGTATACGGGGCGTCGGACACGTTGATAAGCGATGCGCATATCTCTCCTCGATAATCGCTGTCGATAACGCCGATTCCGTTCGTGGTGGTGATGCCGTGCTTTAAGGAAAGGCCGCTTCTTGCGGCAAGAACCGCCACAACGCCGCGCGTTTCGGGAGCGATGGCGATTCCCGTCGGAATTAGCACTCGCTGACCCGGCGCTACGGTAACGTCACCGTCTGCGGCACTGCGAAGGTCTACGGCCGCGGAGCCGTCAGTCGCGTATTCGGGAAGGGCAACACCCTCGCGAAGAAGCTTTATTTTTACGTTCACGTTCATTTTGAAATTCTCCTTATTCCGCCCTCGGGCGATTTTTGAGCCTTGCCGCAAAGCAAATCGGCGGCGTAGTCGGCTGATTCGTCTGTGAAGATATAGTGGCCGCCCTTTATACGGTATTTTATAAGCTCGTCCTTTTTGTCCGCCATAAAGACGGGAACGCTGTTGTACAT
>JAZSJI010000174.1:0-2278 GCA_045534235.1 Candidatus Flemingiibacterium sp.
GACCGCTTCGGACTCGAGTGTGAGTATACTGAAATACTCGGCATAAAGATACCTACCACCACTATCCCCGTAAAGCCCGGACAAAATCTTGCGATTATTCTTTAAATTGCGGCGATGAAAAACCGTCAGAAGAAGATGGGCTTCAACTCCGCAGAGGAGTTTAACAAAAAGCTTATGGGACAAATGGGCATCGAAGAATAACAGTTAAATGTAACAGATCAAGGAGAAAAATTATGACTTTAGTAATTATGGCTGCAGGTATGGGAAGCCGCTACGGCGGACTCAAGCAGATAGACCCCATGACCGAGCACGGCGAATTTATCGTTGACTTTTCAATCTACGACGCTATCAAGGTCGGCTTTGACAAGGTCGTTTTCATCATCAAGGAAGAAAACTACGACGTTTTCCGCGAAACCGTCGGAAAGCGTATCGAGGGTGCTTGCAAGGTAGAGTACGTTTTCCAGGCGCTTGATAAGATTCCCGAGGGCTTCGAAATCCCCGAGGGACGCACCAAGCCGTGGGGTACGGCACACGCGGCGCTTATGGCGGCTGACGTTGTAAACGAGCCGTTCGCTATTATCAATTCCGACGATTTCTACGGCCGTGATGCATTCAAGCAGCTCTACGACTGTATGGCAAATGCCAAGGACGGAGGTCACTTTGCTATGGCGGGCTACGTGCTCGAAAATACCGTAACCGAGAACGGACACGTTTCGCGCGGCATCTGCGAGGTCGAGGGCGGCTACTTAAAAAACGTCGTCGAGCGCACGAAAATTCAGGAGAACGACGGAACTATACAGTACTTCGAGGACGATAAATGGCACGACCTCGAGCGCGATGCTATCGTATCGATGAACTGCTGGGCGTTTACTCCCGACGTGTTTAAGATGCTTCGCGAGGGGCTTGAAGACTTTCTTCGTGGCGTTCCCACGTCGAAGGATCCGATGAAGGCGGAGTATTTCCTGCCTTTCCTCGTTCAGAGCCGTATTGAGCGCGGTGAGTGCGACGTGCGTGTTCTTAAAACGAGTGCGAAGTGGTACGGCGTTACCTACGCCGAGGATAAGCCCACATTCGTTGAATTTTTGAAGAGTCAGACTGCGGCGGGCGTTTATCCCGACGGTCTTTGGAAATAATTTTTATACCTTTAGGAGAACACTATGTCTATTTTAGTAACCGGCGGTGCCGGATATATCGGCTCGCATACCGTTGTCGAGCTTCTTAACATCGGCAAGGATGTCGTAATTGCCGACAATTTCTGCAACTCGAAGCCCGTAGTGCTTGAGCGTATCCGAGAGATAACGGGCAAGGATTTCAAGTTCTACAACGTCGACCTTTGTGACAAGGCGGCGCTTGAGGTAGTATTCGCAAGCGAGAAGATTGACTCCGCTATACACTTCGCAGGTCTTAAGGCGGTCGGCGAGTCCTGCGCGATTCCGCTTCGTTATTATCAGAACAATCTTATAAGCACGCTTAATCTTTGCGAGCTTATGGCGAAATATAATTGCAAGAACCTCGTCTTTTCCTCGTCAGCGACCGTTTACGGCAAGCCCGCAAGCGTGCCGATACGCGAGGATTTCCCGAACTCGACGACAAACCCGTATGGCGAGACAAAGCTTATGATAGAGCACATTTTAAACGATCTCTACAAGGCTGATAATGAATGGAACATTTCAATACTTCGCTATTTCAACCCCATTGGTGCGCACAAGTCCGGTCGCATCGGAGAGGATCCGTCGGGTATTCCTAATAACTTAATGCCGTACATCACACAGGTTGCGGTAGGCAAGCGCGAATACCTCTCCGTATTCGGCGACGACTACGACACCCACGACGGCACGGGAGTTCGCGACTACATTCACGTCGTTGACCTTGCAAAGGCACATCTCGCCGCTCTTGAGTGGCTTACTAAAAAGCAGGGCTGTGACGTATTCAACGTAGGCACGGGTCACGGCTACTCGGTGCTCGACATCGTTAAGGCGTACGAGGCGGCAACGGGTAAGGCTGTACCGTATAAGATCGCACCTCGCCGCCCCGGTGACATTGATGAGTGCTATGCTGATCCGACCAAGGCACGCGAGGTGCTTGGCTGGCGCGCAGAGTTCGGCATCGAGGATATGTGCCGCGACAGCTCGAAGTGGCAGACGATGAATCCGAACGGATACGACGAATAAACTTTTAAAGGAGCACGGAAATGATAACGAAGGAGCTTTTCGGCAAAAAGCCTTGCGGCTGTGAGGTCTATGCATACACCGTAACCAACAAAAACGGAGCATCGGCG
>JAZSJI010000203.1:0-8968 GCA_045534235.1 Candidatus Flemingiibacterium sp.
CTCGGGGAACATCGACAGCGTCTTGAGAAGCGCTGCTTCGGAGCGTGCCGTAACCATCGACGCGTTGGGCGTGATCTCGGGCACGCCGCCTGCCTTCTCGATGATCGAGCAGGTGCGCGGGTACGCGTACTGCGCGAAAGGGCCCGTGTTGCCGTCGAAGTTGAGCGCATCCTCTAAAATAAACTTTATATCCTTGATACGGCTGTTCATCAGGTAATGGAAGATTATCGCGCCGACGCCGACTGCGTCGGCATCCCCTGCCTTCTTTCCAAGGTTTGCGTTCTTCTCTTCCATAATTGCCGCAACCTTCTCGATAGACTCCGCAAAAAGATCGCGAAGCAGGATTACGTTGCCCGTACGCGTTGCGAGCTTCGAGCCGTTTATCGAAACCGTACCGTAAGGCACGTGAATAAGCTTGTCCGACCAGTCGTAGCCCATAAGCTCAACGACCTTGAACCACTGTGCGAAGTGCAGACTCTGACCTGCCGAGGTGACGTAAATGTTCTTGTCGAAATCGTAGGTCTTTTTTCTGTAGAGCGCCGCCGCGATGTCACGCGTCGGGTAAAGGGTGGAGCCGTCGCGCTTCAAAATCAGGCAGGGCGGCATATTGTACGCCTCGAGATTGATTATCGAAGCGCCGTCGTCGATAGTCATAAGGTTCTTTTCCTTTAATTCCTCAACGACCGCGGGCATCTTGTCAGAGTAGAAGCTCTCGCCGTTGTACGAGTCGAACTCGATGCCTAGCTGCTTGTAGGTGCGGCTGTACTCGCGAAGGGATATGTCGATAAACCACTTCCAGAGTGCGGTGTTTTCCTCGTCGTGATGCTCGAGCTTTGTAAACTCCGCTCTCGCCTCATCGTTAAGAGCCGCGTCCTTCTCCGCTTCCTCGTGGAACTTTACGTAGAGCGCAACGAGTCCGTCGATGCCGTCAGCCTCAACCTGCTCGCGGCTTCCCCACTTGCGGTAAGCAACGATAAGCTTGCCGAACTGCGTACCCCAGTCACCGAGGTGGTTTACACCGATACAATTGTAGCCGCAAAACTCGTGAAGCTTTTTAAGGCTGTGACCGATAACCGTCGTGCCGAGGTGTCCGATATGGAACGGCTTTGCGACGTTGGGGGAAGAATAGTCGAGCACGACGTTCTTGCCCGCACCGAAGTCAAACGAGCCGTACGCCTCGCCCTTCTTCATTATCTCGGGCATAAGCACACCGGCGAGATACGCGGTGTTTATAAATATGTTGAGATAGCCGCCGACAACGTCGACCTTTGCGACAACGTCGTCCTCGAGTCCCTCTGCGAGCTTTGTCGCTATCATAGGCGGCGCCATACGCATAGCCTTCGAAAGCTTGAAGCAGGGGAAAGCGAGGTCGCCGAAGTTATCGTCCGGCGGATATTCGAGGTAGTCTGCGAAATCCGCCGCGGTGGTTTCAGCGGCGGCGGGATTACCCTCGGTAAGCGCGGCGAATTTGCCGTGCAGCTTTTCTGCGATGTGTTTTTTTATAGTAAGCATTGTATCTGTCCTTTGCGTATAATTTGTATAATATATTATTATATCACACTCGTGCGCATTTGGCAATGTTTTTTGCCAAATTTTACATCAGATGAATTTTCAGCCTCGCTCGGCTATCTTTCTGCCCATAAGCACGCCCATAACGGACGCCATCATAAGACCTCTCGTCCAGCCGCTCGAGTCGCCGAGGCAATGTAGCCCGGGAAGCGAGGTGTCGAGGTTTTCGTCCATCTTTACACGGTTAGAGTAGAACTTAAGCTCGGGCGAATAGAGCAGCGTTTCGGGGCTTGCAAAGCCGGGAACGACGACGTCCATAGCCTGAATGAAGTTGATAATGTTCGTCATCGCGCGGTACGGCATCGCGGCGGTAATATCGCCTGCAACCGCGTCGGGCAGCGTCGGCTTGACGTTACTCTGTGCGAGCTCCTTGGGCCAGGTACGCTTGCCGTCGAGTATATCGCCGAAGCGCTGAACGAGAATGTGTCCCGCGCCGAGCATATTCGTAAGCTCGCCGACCTTCTTTGCGTACTCTATCGGCTGATTGAAGGGTACGGAGAAGTTGTGCGAGCAAAGGATAGCGAGGTTTGTATTGCCCGACTTGTGCTCCTTATACGAGTGACCGTTTACGACTGCGAGGTCGTTATCGTAATTCTCCTGCGAAACGAATCCGCCGGGGTTCTGACAGAACGTGCGCACCTTATTTTTAAACGGCTTCGGATAGCCGATAAGCTTCGATTCGTAGAGAACCTTGTTTACGTCCTCGATTATCTCGTTTCTTACCTCGACGCGCACGCCGATGTCAACGGTGCCGGGCTTATGCTCGACGTTATGCTCCACGCATATTTTCTCAAGCCAATCCGCACCGCGTCTGCCTGTTGCAACAACAACTGTATTCGCGCGTATCTCACGTGTGCCGTCCTTCTCGTCGATAATGACACCGCGGCACGCGCCGTCCTCTACGATAAGATCGCTGCAGTTAGTGCCGAACATCATCGTAACGCCGTTAGCAGCCAGATACTCCTGTATCGAGTGGTAAATGCTCTGTGCCTTTTCGGTTCCGAGGTGGCGTATCGGGCAGTCGACGAGGCGAAGTCCCGCCTGAATGGCGCGCTTGCGTATCTCCTTGATAAAGGGATCGTTCGACACACCCTCGACGTGCTCGTCCGCACCGAACTCGAGGTAGATGGAGTCAGCGTATTCGATAAGCTCCTTGGCGTTCTGCCAGCCGATAAGCTCGGGCAGCTCGCCGCCAACATCGGGGGACAAAGACAGCTTGCCGTCCGAGAACGCGCCCGCTCCCGAAAAGCCCGTCGTTATGTGGCAGTACGGCTTACACTGTACGCACTCCTTGGTCTTTATTTTAGGGCAATGGCGCTTTTCAACGGGAAAGCCCTTTTCGATCAAAAGTATGCTCTTGTCGCTCTTTTTTCTGATAAGCTCAAGCGCGGTAAAAATGCCCGCAGGGCCTGCGCCAACGATTATAACGTCGTAATTCATGACATCTACCTCCGTATTTTTACACAAAAACATTCCGCAAGCCCTCGCTCGCGGAATGTAATTATACGCTAATATATTTAATATAATTACAAATAATTATATCACATATTATGAGTTTTGTCAACTGTTGCTGTGATAAAAAGCGGACGGAGCTGCTGTCCCTCTCTCGCCGCGGCGATTGCCTCGGGTATCCTCTCAAGCTGTGCCACAAGCGAGTGCGGCTTTTTTGCCACGTCATCCTGCAGCATCGGCACAAAGTAAACCGAGCGTCGCCTTAACATTATCGCGAGATTTTCAAGGTTTGCAGACATCGCGTCGTTGCTTGCAAGCGCAAGAAGCGTAGGTCTGTCCGAACGAAGGTGCGCCTTGCACGCCATAGTTACCGCGCCGTCGGTAATGCCGTGCGCAAGCTTGGCAAGCGTATTACCTGTACACGGCGCGACGACGAGCATATCAAGATGCACGTCAGGCCCAAGCGGCTCGGCGTCCTTTACGGTATGGATTATCTCGCGCGAGCAAATCTTTTCAATTCGCTCGCGTATATCCGCCGCCCTACCGAAGCGCGTGTCGGTCGAGTACGCACACTCACTCATTATGGGAAGCAGCTCGTGACCTTCTAAAACGAGCTGCTCCATAATCTTCATACTGCGCGCGACAGTGCAAAACGAGCCGCAAAGTGCGTAGCCTATCAGCATTTTCCCGCCTCCCACTGCACGATACGCTCTATCACCGCATCTGCGATTATTTTGCCCGAGGTCACGGGCGCTACCTTGCCCGGCAGTGACAGCGCCCATATCACGTTATGCTTCATTCTGTCCGCCGCGGCGATGTCAACTCCGCCCGGTCTTGAGGCAAGGTCGACGATGAGCGTGCCGAGCGGAATTTTGAGAAGCTCCGCCTCGCCGAGCACGTTATGCGGGACTGTGTTGAATATCACGTTGAAGCGTGTGTTTGCAAATAGCTCACAAAGCTTGCCCGTTTCGGCGGGAACGTGCCCGTCGGCACGTATCCACGCAAGGTCGGACGGCTTTCTCGCACTCGCCGTTACCGCCACGCCAAGATGCGAGAGCAGTCGCGAGAGCACCTTTCCGATACGACCGTAACCGATAACGAGCGCGCTCGAGCCGTTAAGCGTTACGTTAAGCTCGCGCATAGCTATCTCGATTGCGCCCTCCGCGCTCGGAATTGCGTTGGCAACCGAAAACGCATCGGACTCGTAATAGTCGAACGCAGCAATGCCGCGCTCGGCGCAAAGCGCCGCGAAGTCCGCAGGCAGCTTGCCGCCGCAGACGTATTTTACTCCGTTTTGCGACATTATTTCAGCAAGCGTGCTGAATTTGAGCGGCGAGCCTCCGAGCGGCATAGACACCGTATTCCCGTCAGCGGCACTTGGAAGCGGAAGTATAACGGCAAGGCTATCCGCCACCGCCTCGATTGCGGTCGCTGCCATTTCGCCGCAGTCGAGTGCGCCTCCGTCTGCCGCGCTCGAGAGTATCTCGCGCACAGCGACGCTTGGGTGTGAGCAGCACAGCGAGTCAACAATGGGAGCCCTTGCGAGCATCTCGCCGCCAAAGCCGTACAGCGCAACGTCGTGCCCTGCACGTACAAGCTCTGCACCGACGATAAGCTGTCGCGCATCACCGCCTATAACGGCAATTTTATATTTTTTGTCTTTCATAACAATACCCCAAAAATGTATGCTTGCGCCAAAGTTCGGCGCATTACAGTTTATGTCAAAAGCCGCCCGTATGTCAAGCACCGCGAGGCGCACAAAATACGCGTTTTTACATTACCGTAATTTTATCACTATTTATACTTGAAAAAAAATGCGCCTTGTGCTATAATTATTTTATCACATATATGTTGAAAGGATATAACTATGGGCGGATTATTCGGAGTTGTATCAAAGGAAGACTGCGTGTTCGACCTCTTTTTCGGCACGGACTACCATTCGCATCTCGGCACGCGCCGCGGCGGTATGGCGGTCTTTGGCGAGGGCGGTTTTGAGCGCGCTATTCACAATATTGAAAATTCACCGTTCAGAACCAAGTTCGACAAGGACGTCGGCGAAATGAAGGGTACGTCGGGTATCGGCTGTATTTCCGACAGTGAGCCGCAGCCGCTTATCGTGCGCTCGCATCTCGGAAACTTCGCGATAACCACCGTCGGACGCATAAATAACGAGTCGGAGCTTCTTGATATTTGCTTTAGCAAAGGCCACAGCCATTTCCTTGAAATGAGCGGCGGCGACATTAATGCGACCGAGCTCGTGGCTTCGCTTATCGCGCAGAAGGACTCGCTGGTTGAGGGCATCAGATACGTGCAGGAGCTCGTTGACGGCTCAATGACGATGCTCGTGCTCACCCCCGATGGAATGTACGCCGCTCGCGACAAGCTCGGACGCACCCCGGTCGTTATCGGCAAAAAGGACGGCGCGTACTGCGCTTCCTTTGAAAGCTTCGCTTACTTGAACCTCGGTTATACCCACTACAAGGACCTCGGCCCGTCAGAGATAGTATACTTAACGCCCGACTCGTGCACGACCGTGTCCGAGCCAAAAAGCGAGATGCGTATCTGCACGTTCCTTTGGGTTTATTATGGCTACACGACCTCGAATTACGAGGACGTAAACGTTGAAATAATGCGCAACCACTGCGGTGCAAAGCTCGCAGAGCGCGATAAGGGGCTCGTTTCTCCCGACATCGTCGCGGGCGTACCCGACTCGGGTACCGCACACGCGGTAGGCTATGCAAATGCATCGGGAGTGCCGTTCGGCAGACCGTTTATAAAGTACACGCCCACCTGGCCGCGCTCGTTTATGCCGACGATACAGTCGCAGAGAAGCCTTATCGCGAAGATGAAGCTCGTCCCTATAGATCAGCTTATTCGCGGAAAGAATCTGCTCCTGATCGACGACTCGATAGTACGCGGAACACAGCTTGGCGAAACCACGGAGTTTCTTTACCAGAGCGGTGCAAAAGAGGTACACATCAGAACGGCGTGCCCGCCGCTTCTGTATGGCTGTAAGTACCTTAACTTCTCGCGCTCCAAGAGCGAGCTTGATCTTATCACACGCCGTGTTATCCTGCGCCGCGAGGGCTCGGAGGAGGCAGCTAAAGCCAAGCTTCACCTTTACGCAGATCCCGAGACGCCCGAATACAAGGGTATGGTCGAGGATATTCGAAAGGAACTCAACTTCACCTCGCTCGCATTCCAGAGAATAGACGATATGATCGAGTCGGTCGGACTTGATAAATCGAAGCTTTGCACGTACTGCTGGACGGGCAAGGAGTAAAACTCACTCGTCGTATAAGCGACACTCTTGGCAGAGATAACACCATAATGAAAGGTTCCCACAGACCAAACGGACGGTTTGTGGGAACCTTATTTTTTTTGCAAACAATAGAAACGGTCTGCGACAAGCCTTCTCCAGTGGGAGAAGGTGGCAGCCGAAGGCTGACGGATGAGGTGTTATCGCACAAACTTAAGGTCGCAAAAATTCAATCCGATATGCTTCAAAATATCCTCTGTAACGGCATTGAAATTATTTCGTATGCTGTCGTTGGAATATCGCAAAACAGAAATCCCCCAAGCCGCCAACACAACTTTTCTTTGTTCGTCCGCTTCTTTGTGTTCAGGCAATAAATGCTGTCTGCCATCTATTTCAATTACGATTTTCTTTTCCGCTATATAAAAATCAACGATATAGTTTTCAATATTATGTTGCCGTCTCACGCTGAATGGAAGTTTTTTCAGAAAATCATACCACAGATGCTTTTCCTCGGGTGTCATATTTTTTCGTAGAGTTCGTGCATTCGACACGAGTTTTTTATTGTAAGGGATCATCTTGACTCCTCATCCACCGCTAACGCGGTCCCCCTTCTCCCACAGGAGAAGGCTTTTTGCTGACTATAACGTATGCGTGTTCTGTTTCAAATTGATCTGTAAGCTTCAGCCCTGATTGCAAAATAAACCCAGCTATATCCGCTGGGTTGTCAGGATATATTCTTATTTTCCGTGTTCCAATATCAATAAAATCATTTTGATTTTTGTCAAGTGATATTACGAAAAATCCATCATTATTTAACAACGAAGCGACTTTTTTAATAGCCGATAATTTATTTTCTATATGCATAAAGGTTAAAGACGAATATATAACGTCAAAATGTTCGCCAAAAGCAAAAGAAACAAAATCGTCGCAAATAAGTTCAGCGTTTTTAAACAAGGAAAGATTCTCTTGTGCTCTTAAAACGGTTTTGGGAGAAATATCAATCCCAATAAATTTTCGGCACAATGGCGCAGTTTTTATAGCTATTCTCCCTGTTCCGACACCTATTTCCAAAACAGATTTGCTTTTATCAAGGTGCATACTTTCTATGAATTTGTCCCCGTCCCACTTCTCCATATATTCCCTCAACGGCTTGGGGTCACGGATGGGGTCATTATTCTCATCTATGAGTTTATCGTAATGGTCTATTACCGCTTTCATATTCATCAAATCGCGATCGCTCCGCTGTCGATATCGCCTATCAGCTTCGCTATCGCGTGCTCGTCGTTGCTCACAGTTATCATATCAGCCGCAGCCTTTGCCGAGTCAACGGCATTTGCTACGGCGACGCCGAGCTTCGCCGCACGAAGCATCGACACGTCGTTGTCGTAGTCGCCTATTGCAACGGTCCTCTGCATATCAAGCCCGAGATAGTTGACAAGGCGCGTCATCACGTTTCCCTTGCTGTTGCCCTTCGGGAGCAGCTCGTAAAGCGTTGCCTCGGAGCGTATGAAGTCAAACTCGCCGTAGAGCGGATGCGTTTTAAGAAGCTCGGTAAGCGCGATTATGCGCTCGTTGTCCATAGAGAGAAACAGCACCTTTAAGATAGGCTCGTCAATGTCACGGTAATGCTTTTCGATGTTCGGCACGCCCGTTCTTTCTCTGAAATACTCGGTGCCGCTGTTGTTTCTGCAAAAATATATCTCGCTTGCTGTATTTGCCTGAATACCAATATCCGGCATATTTTCTGCAACGAAGTCGATTATGTCGAGCGCCATTTCGTCAAGCGACGCCATCCATATATACTCGCCCTTTATATGGTCGAATATCGCACCGCCGTTGATGCATCCGATCGGCACGTTCGGGCGTACCGTACGGCAAAACTCGCCCGTCGTCAAAGGAACGCGCCCCGTCACGAACGTAAATGCACCGCCCTCACGCTTAAAATATTCTATCGCGTCGAGATTTTCACGCGAGATACGGTGGTCGCTTGTGACAAGCGTACCGTCAAGGTCGGTGCATATTAAAATCCCGTCAAATTTTCCCATAATATCTCCAAGTCCTCATTTGATCGCTTTTATAGTTTTGGTGTTTCCGAAGCACTTCACAACCTCTACCTCGGAAAATCCCGCCTCATACAGCGCCTCACATTCGTGCTGTGCTGTGAGCGGCGTATCGTAGTGGTACAGATTGCCGTCGTTCTTGCCCTGAAGTCCGCGAAGGCGCGCGAACTCGAGCATAAGTCTGTCTTCCTCGTCGTCGGAGTCGATTATGTAGTCGGTGAGGATAAAGCATCCGCCGTCCTTTAGCGCGGCGTGAAGCTTTTTGTAAAGCGCGACCTTATCTTCCTTTTTAAAGTGGTGGAGCGACTCGACGGACACCGCCGCGTCGTACGTGCTCTCGCCAAACGGCAGGTCAAAATACGAGCCGAGAACGGGTGTAACGTCGCAGCCGACAAGCTTTTTTGAAAGCGCGTCGAGCATCTTTTCGGAGAGGTCTATTCCCACAACGCCCGCGCCCTTGTTGAGCTTAAAATACTCTGTAAGCTCAAGTCCCGTGCCGCATCCGAGGTCGAGCACGCGCGCGCCGCTTTGCATCGGCAAAAGGCTCGCGGTAAAGGGGTAAAACTCCGTCGCGCCCTCTATGTCGCGAAGCATATGCCCATCGTAGCCGTCGAGTCGGCGCTCGAAG
>JAZSJI010000026.1:0-11135 GCA_045534235.1 Candidatus Flemingiibacterium sp.
AACTCCAGGGAGGCATCATGCAGGTTGACCAGCTCGCAGAGGGCATAGCGGGCGGGATGGCTGAGGGCGGCCTCGCCGAGCTCCGCCTTGAGGTTCTCGTAGTGCGCCTTGGCGGTGGCCAGGGAGTGGTTTCCGTCGCCCACGGCGAACACGAGCGGTTTGTCGGTGTTCTGTGCCTTTGCCGCATCATCCCAAAGTGCTTCGAGTGCGGTGTTTACACGTGCGATCTCGTCCTGTGGCAAAAATTTGCCGAGCGAGTGACCGCTTCCGAGCATAAGGTCGAAATCATACGCGGTATCGTACGCCGCAGCCTTATTTATGATAGGCTCGATGACCGTACGCCTCGGGTCGTCTATAAGCACCATAATGTGCGGAAGCTCAATAGGCGCACCCTCGCGTATCTTCACGCGCGGCGGTATACGCTCGAGCACCGTTCCCTCGGTGGCGCGAACAAGCGTGCTTGAACCCTTATTGTAATCGTAGCATTCAAGGTCGATAGCGCCGACAAGTCCGCGGCGTATCTTGCCGTTTTTCTGCGTGCGCTCGAGATATATCATCGACGAGGCGTGTTCTGTGAGCACGTCCGCCGTGTACTGTGCCATAGCTCGGTTTATCTGCGGCACGCGCTCCTCGGTCTGCGAAAGATACTGCTCGGGAAGCGTTACGCGAAGCGTAGACGGCGCGTCGCCTACCTCACGCTCGACCGCCTGCCAATACTCGGGCTCGGAGGTATATTGGTCGCACGCGATACACGACCACGCTCGCATAGCCGCGGCATCATTTGCAAAGCGCGGGAGCAAAATATCGGCAGGATAAAAGCAATTTTTCATATGGTATTCCTCACAGTCAAGTGTTATATATAAATATGATAGCATATTTTCGCGCGATAATCAATAAAAATCTTTTTATATTTTGATATTTTTCTCGGCTTATTCATACAGCCGTCACATTAGGCAGATATAATATGAGCATAGACTAAAAAGCAACTGAATACTCGGTATATATAGGAGGAACATTAACGTGGATAATAACCAAAACTATCAAAACAGCTATAACACTACACCAACAAATCCGGTTTATATTAGCCAGACGCCCCCAACTCCGCCAAAAAAGGAAAAGGCAAGCTTAAGCTTTGGCACCGCCGCGCTCGTTGTCTTTGTTTGTGCGCTCTTTTCTGCTGTTGCGGCATTTGGCGGCACAGCTATCGCAAATGCGCTCACCTCAAGCGGTCTTATAGGCACACCCACCGCGCTCGGCGGAGGCTCCGGTAATCCCTCGGTAATTATGCAGTCGTACGACAACCCCAACACCACCGCCGGCACGTACGAGCAGGTTGCCGACGCAGTTTCTGCCACCGTCGTTGAGATAACCACAGAATCTATCGTCACCGACTCGTATTTCTGGGGCGGCAACTACGTCACCTCGGGCGCGGGAAGCGGCGTTATTATCAGTGCGGACGGTCTTATAATTACTAACAACCACGTTGTAAGCGGCGCTAACACCATCACCGTAAGAACCAAGGACGGCACCGAATATCCCGCGATGGTCATCGGAACCGATGCCGACACAGACATCGCAGTCATTAAGATAGGCGGCACAAATCTCCCGTTTGCACTTCTCGGAAACAGCGACTCACTCAGCGTAGGTCAGGAGGTTCTCGCCGTGGGCAACCCACTTGGAAATCTCGGCGGCACGGTAACCAACGGCATCATAAGCGCAACGTCGCGCGAGGTCGAGATCGACGGAGCTACGATGACGCTTATCCAGACCAACGCGGAGGTCAACCCCGGTAACTCCGGCGGCGGACTTTTCAATCTCTACGGCGAGCTTGTCGGAATAGTCAACGCAAAGTCAACAAGTGCATCCTCGGGCATATCAATCGAGGGAATCGGCTTCGCGATCCCGATAAACACCGCGGCAAAGGTGTCCACCGAGCTTACAAACTACGGCTACGTGCGCGGCAGAGTTATGATCGGTATAAACTGCGAGGACATTGAAGACTCGTGGGAAGCAATGATGTACCGCGTAAGCGCACTCGGCACGTACGTTACGGCGTCTATTCACGACGATCTTAAGGTTGGCGACCGCATCGTAGCAGTCGACGGCGTTGAGGTCATGTTCAAGGCGGATATAAAGGCAGTCATTAAGGATTACAATGTCGGTGACACTATAGTTATAAAGGTCGTTCGCGACGGTAAATACCACGACGTCAATATCACACTGACCGAATATGTGCCCACAAACGCCTCGTCGGAAAGCTCGCCAAGTGTCGACGAGTTCGAAAATAATTTCGGGCAGTAATATAATTTTCGCCGATAAGTCTTGCACCTTGTCATAAAATGTGGTATCATTAAATAGATAAATTATTCAGTCGGAGGTATCGGCGTGCCAGATAGCGAGAACACTCCCAAAAAGCAAAAAAAGATAAAGCCCGCCGGCGCCGACGGGCACCGTGGACGAATGTTTGATAAATTTCTCGCCGCAGGCGACAACGACGTCCTGCCGCGTGATATAATCGAGATGCTGCTTTACTATCCCATTAAGATACGCGACACGCGCGATGCGGCCGTAAGCCTTATGGGCAAATTCGGCAGCGCGGACAATGTTTTGTCCGCTTCCCAAGAGGAGCTTTCCGCCACGGAAGGTGTCGGCGAAGGAAGCGCGACGTTTCTTCGAATGATCGGATGCGCCGCAAGGCGTCTGTCCGGCGAGCCCGTCGACAACCGCAAGATATACTCAAGCGTCGCGGAAATGAGCGAGCTGTTTCAACCGTTTCGCGAGGAACTTCGCGCGGATATCACCTGCGTAGCTTGCTTTGACAACGCAATGCGCCCCATCCGGATAACAAAGCTGAAGGACGGAGTTTTCACCAAGTGTCAAGCGGACGCGAACGCCTTTTTAAGCTTCGTGACGGAGCACCACGGCTGTTCGGTCGCAATGGCACGAATAAGCCCGAAGCGGTCCGACTTTCCGGACAGCGATGACTTTGATGCAGCAAGATACGCAAAGCGCCTGCTTAATACAATAGACATAAAGCTAAACGAATATTTCGTTATCAGCCGCGACGAAGCCATCGAAGTTACAAAGCTTGGCATATAAGCGAAGCCGAGATGTATGAAAATGCATCTCGGCTGTTTTTTATTCGTTTATTTTAAAGAATCTGCACGCGTTTTCGTATGCATGTCGGCAGAACTCATCGACGCTTATGCCGTAAAGCTCTGCGGCGCGTTCTGCGGTATATTCCATAAGTCCGGAATGATTGATCTTGCCGCGGTAAGGCACGGGCGCAAGATACGGAGCATCCGTTTCAATCATAACACGCTCAAGCGGCACACTCGGCACGATTTCGGCAAGTCTGGCGGCGTTTTTGAAAGTAATAACGCCCGAAAACGAGATGTACCAGCCGCGGTTTACGAGCTGTCTTGCAATCTCCGCACTCGCGGAAAAGCTGTGAAACTCGCCCGTCACGTCAGGATATTCGCGCAGAATATCCATAATATCACCGTGTGCGTCACGGTCGTGTATTACGATGGGCATCTTCGTTTCGCTCGCAAGCGCAAGCTGGCGGCGAAGCCATACCTTCTGTACGTCGCGCGGAACATCGTCCCAGTAGTAATCGAGTCCGATCTCACCGAGAGCGCGAACCTTCGGGTGTGCGAGAAGCTTTCTCAGC
The DNA here is from genome assembly GCA_045534235.1 of Candidatus Flemingiibacterium sp. GTDB lineage: Bacteria > Bacillota > Clostridia > Oscillospirales > CAG-272 > Flemingiibacterium. Next base: position 3,674 of record JAZSJI010000026.1, read on the forward strand.
TCGCTCATAACCGCTTCAATATCGTCGCCCTCGTTTATATCACTCGGGTGGATTCCTGCGGTTGCATAGACACCCTCAAACCTTTCCGCCATAGCGATACATTCGCGCGAGGAATTAAGATTAGTTCCCGCATTTACCACGTAGCGTACGTTCTGCGAGAGCAGAGCGGCAAGGACAGAGTCCCTGCCGCCGTCATATTCATCAAAGCGCTCGTCGTTATAATGCGCGTGCGTGTCGAAAATCGGCAAACTCGCCGACGATGTAAAATCAAACTGCATTATCTTACGCGCTCTCCGAGAGGAGTTTCGGCGTCAAGGAATACCACGCGTACGGTTTCCTCGCCCGATGCAAGTATCATACCGTTCGATTCAACGCCGCAAAGCTTCGCAGGCGCAAGATTTGCAACCACGATAAGCTTCTTGCCGATAAGCTCCTCGGGCTTATAGAACTGTGCAATGCCCGATACGACCTGACGCTTCTCGTAACCGAGATCGAGTTGCAGGCAGAGAAGCTTCTTCGCCTTCTTAACGGGCTCGCAAGCGATAACCTGTGCGGTGCGAAGCTCAACCTTCATAAAGTCATCAAAGCCGATGATAGCGCATCCCTCGGGCTTTTCCACGGGAGCGTTTGCCTTCATAGTCGCTTCACGCTCTGCCTCAAGCTCTGCGAGCATAGCCGCTTCGTCTATTCTCGGGAAGAGGTTGTCGCCGCGTACTACCGTTGCATCAGCCTTAAGCGCGCCATATTTTCCTGCCGACTCCCACGTAGAGCAGCACTCGCAAGCACCGATCTGGCGGAGTATTTCACCGACGGTAGAGGGCATAAAAGGCGTGAGCAGAACAGCACAGACACGGAGTGCTTCGAGAAGATTGTACATAACGCGCGCGAGTCTTGCACCGTTCGCGTCCATATCCTTGGCAAGCGTCCACGGAGTATTTTCGTCGATATACTTGTTTGCACGTCCGATAACATTAAATATCTCGGCAAGGGCGTTTTGGAAAGCGTACTTCTCCATCTGCGCCTCGTAGCTTGCGCGAAGTCCGGAAATCATAGCTACAAGCTCTGCATCCTTTTCGCCATCCTCGGTCTGTACGCTCGGAAGCGTTCCGCCGAAATACTTATCAACCATAGAAACCGTGCGGGAAAGAAGATTTCCAAGAGAATTTGCGAGGTCTACGTTGACTGTACCGATAAGCGCCTCGTTTGAGAAGTTACCGTCGGAGCCGAAGGGGAACGTGCGAAGTAAGAAGAAGCGAAGCGCGTCAACGCCGAACTTTTCCGCAAGCACGTAAGGATCGACTACGTTACCCTTGGACTTGGACATTTTTCCGCCGTCAAGCAGCAGCCAGCCGTGACCGAATACCTTTTTCGGAAGCGGCATATCCATACTCATAAGCATAGCGGGCCAGATGATCGAATGGAAACGCACGATCTCCTTACCGACGAAATGCACGTCAGCCGGCCAATAATCCTTGTAATCGTCGTATTTATCGTTCATAAAGCCAAGCGCGGTGGTATAGTTAAACAGCGCGTCAACCCACACGTATACAACGTGACCGGGATCGAAATCTACCGGCACGCCCCACGTAAACGAGGTACGCGAAACGCAAAGGTCCTCAAGTCCGGGCTTTATGAAGTTGTTTACCATTTCGTTTACACGTGAGCGAGGCTCAAGAAAATCGGTGTTCTCAAGAAGGTCCTGCACGCGGTCCGCATACTTGGAAAGGCGGAAGAAGTATGCCTCCTCCTCTGCGTCCTCAACGTCACGTCCGCAGTCGGGGCACTTGCCGTCAACAAGCTGGCTATCCGTCCAGAAGGACTCGCAGGGCTTGCAATACTTGCCCTTGTAGCTTCCCTTATAGATGTCGCCGTTTTCGTACATCTTCTTGAATATCTTCTGGATAGCCTCCACGTGATAATCGTCGGTCGTACGGATAAAACGGTCGTTGGAGATGTTCATGAGCTTCCAAAGGTCTTTTACGCCGCGCTCGCCCGTAACGATATTGTCAACGAATGCCTGCGGAGTAACGCCTGCCGCCTTTGCCTTATCCTCAATCTTCTGACCGTGCTCGTCAGTACCGGTAAGGAAAATAACGTCGTGGCCGGTCATACGCTTGTATCTTGCCATAGCGTCGGTCGCTACGGTACAGTAGGTGTGACCTATATGGAGCTTATCGCTCGGGTAGTATATAGGTGTGGTTATATAAAATTTCTTATTATTTTCGGAGCAATTGCACATTTTACTTGTCCTCCTTATTCATATTGATAAGTCTATCGCGCTGCATTTCCCACATAAGGACTGTCGCCGCCATAGCCGCGTTGAGCGACTCGCAGCCATCCGTCATCGGGATAAACACAGTGGCACTGCACGCTTTTATAAACTCCGCCGACAGTCCGTGACCTTCGTTTCCAATAGCGAAGCATACACGCTCGGGCATGCTAAATGCGCCAAGCTTTTTGGCATCGCGGTCAAGTGCCGCCGCGAAAAGCTCGCAATTTGCCGCTTTTATCGCGCTCGCAAACTCCGCCTCGTTTTGGACGACAGACAGCGGTTGACGGAATATCGTTCCCATAGAAGCACGCACCGTCTTCGGCGAATAAATATCCGCGCAGTCTGCGCTCACAAACACCCGGTCAACGCCGAGCGCAAGCGCACACCGCACCATCGTGCCGAGATTTCCAGGATCGCGTACCGACGAGAGATATATCGCGTGAAACGTACCGTTTTTCGGAATGTCGGGCGATAGCGTATCAAATTTTTTCGCAAAGGCAACGATACCCTGCGGCGCGGACTCGTCCGTCAGCTTCGAGAGCACCTCGTCGGATACGGCTATGACCGTCCCCGCAGCACGCGAAAGCTCCTTTGAGAGTTCATTCGTCAGTTTCTCGAGCCTTGATTCTGCTATGAAAATATATTCAGTTTTAACGCCGCTCTGTACGGCCTCCGAAAAAAGCTTTACACCGTCTATGCGAAAGAACCCCTCGGCGTCGCGGTACTTCTTGTCGGAAAGCTTGGATAGACGCACGATAAGCGGATTTTTCCGCCCTGTTATAATCTCGCGTGAAAATTCAGCCATACGTTCTCCTGATAAAGAAAAAACCGGGGTGAGCCGGTTTTTAATCTTTGTGTGAGGTTATCACAAATTATTTTGCGAGAGCTGCTTTAGCCTGCTCTGCGATTGCAGCAAACGCCTCTTTGTCAGAAACAGCGATCTCAGCGAGCATCTTACGGTTGAGGTCGATGCCTGCGAGCTTGAGACCGTGCATAAGGGTGGAGTAATTCATGCCGCAAACCTTTGCCTGTGCGGAAATTCTGGTGATCCAGAGAGAACGGAAGTCTCTCTTCTTCATCTTTCTGCCGGCGAAAGCGTAGTTGCCGCTCTTCATTACCTGCTGCTTAGCCATCTTAAAGTGCTTGGACTTTGCGCCCCAATAGCCCTTAGCGAGCTTAAGCATCTTATTTCTTCTCTTGCGAGTCATCATCGCGCCTTTAACTCTTGCCATTTTATATTATCCTCCGATTATTCGTTAATTGTAATTATTTGTGGATGAGCGAGGAGATGGTGGGAGCCATCGAAGTGCTGAGATAGCCGTTCTTGCGAAGCTGTCTCTTTCTCTTTGCAGTCTTAAGGCCGAGCTTATGACGGCGATTGGTGTGGTTAAGCTTTACCTTTCCGGTCTTGGTGAGAGAAAATCTCTTGGCTGTTGCCTTGTGAGTCTTTATTTTTGCCATTTTCGTTTACTCCTTTTGTTTACTTACCCGTATTAATGCGTCGGGCTCGCGTATTTTTTAGTGCCGAAGCCATAGGTTACGGCAAATCGGTGATCACTTACCCTGCTTTACGGGGTTTACGATCATGCTCATGAAGCGGCCTTCAAGTGTGGGGCGCTTATCGACTGTGCCAAGTCCCTCGCAAGCCTGCTCGAACTTTTCAAGCATTTCCTTACCGAGATCCTGATGGCTCATCTCGCGGCCTCTGAACTTCACAACGACTCTTACCTTGTTGCCGTCACCGAGGAAACGGTGTGCGTGCTTTACCTTGGTTTCGAAATCGTGCGTGTCGATACGGCAGGAGAGCTGAATCTCCTTAACCTCGACGGTGGTCTGCTTCTTCTTTGCTTCCTTCTCCTTCTTGTCGCGCTCGAAGCGGTACTTGCCGTAATCCATAATGCGGCATACCGGCGGCTCGGCATTCGGAGCCATGAGGACGAGGTCGAGATCCTTTTCATAAGCCATTTCAAGCGCCTTCGACGTTGCAACTACGCCGATCTGTTCGCCGTCGTCGCCTATGATGCGGACTTCCTTTGCTCTTATCTCCTCATTGATTTGCAGTTCCTTTGTGCTAATTGCGGACACCTCCAAAACTAATGTGAAAAAATAAAATCGTGCGGAGAAGATTTCTCCGCACGAGCATACAGGCACGGGGTAGTGCCGTTTTGTCGATTATTAACCGCTGTCAACTAACTGAGGCGGTGAGAACGGAGAGTTCTTCTTTGTTGTACCTTGGTATTATAGCACACAATTCTCCGTATGTCAAGGCTTTTTTGAAAAAAATATGCAATTATTTTCAAAGCCACATATCCATTTTTCGTTTTTGTGTAACAAATCCGCATTTTTCGTAAAACCGGCGCGCACCGTCGTTGAATTCCCACACGTCGAGGTCCATACGGTTACAGCCAACGGATTTCGCCCACGCGGTCACGTATTCCATTAGCTGTCCGCCGATACCGGCACCGCGGCAGCCCTCGTCGATACACACGTCATCAAGGTGGATAGTCTTCATATCGACAAGCATAGTGCTATCCTTGGTTTCTGTAATAATACCGAATATGTACCCGACGACCTTATTGCCGCTGGCGGCTACGAATATCGGACGGTCGGCGTCCGCCATTATTTCAAACAGCTCGGTTATGGTATATTTCGTGCCGTTCTCCCTAAAAAGGTCGGGACGGCCCTTTTGGTGGATTGCCTCTACCTGCTCGAGCAGAGCAAGTATCCCCTCGGCATCGTCGACCATCGCACGGCGAATAACAACTGACATAATCTGACCTCACTTCATAAATTGCTTTCGAAATTCATTATAGCACGCGCGCATTACAGTGTTGTTTTTATTTCGTTAATTATTTATAAATAAAAAATTAACACAAAAATAGCGAACAAGTGTTTACTTTTTGCGATAAACTATGGTATAATTATTCTGTAATAACCAAAAGTATTTCACGGAGGTAGCAAAAATGGCAAACAATCTTACCGAGCGCGAGCGCGAAATATTCGAATATATCAAAAATAATATCAAAAACGAGGGCTATGCACCAAGTGTACGCGACATATGCAATGCTCTCGGAATGAAGAGCACCTCCACGGTACACACGTACCTTGCGCGCCTTGAAGAAAAGGGCGTGATACAGAAGTCCGCGGGCAAGAGCCGCACCATTCGCGTCGACGACGGCAATGCGGACAAGGGCTCGACCGTGCGCGTACCGATACTCGGCAAGGTTGCCGCAGGTATGCCCATACTCGCTGTTGAGAATTACGACGGATACATTGACTTTCCGCGTCCATCCTCGCGCAATACGTCAAACGACCTGTTCGCTCTCCGAGTTCAGGGCGAGAGTATGATCGAGATCGGTATTATGGACGGCGACCTTATCGTAGTAGAAAAGGCAAGCACCGCAAACGACGGAGACATCGTTGTAGCGCTCGTCGAGGACGAGGCGACGGTCAAGACCTTCTACCGAGAAGGAAACCGCTTTCGCCTGCAGCCCGAAAACTCAACTATGAAGCCTATATACGCAAACGAGCTTATCATTCTCGGCAAGGTAGTCGCTTCTATGAGATTTTACAGATAACACGAGGTCCCGTCCGCACAAGCGGACGGGATTATTATTTTTGTTTCCAAAGATATATAGTATTTGACACATCGATACTTTTGTGCTATACTGTAGAATGTATAGTTATGTTTTAAAAATATCCATATGCAAAGCAAGGAGTTCATCATAATGTTTTCGATGCCCAAATACCGCCACCCCGACTTCACACTTGAGAAATTCATCAACGCGCCCGATGCTAAACTCGCTGCGGTAGAGCTTGACGGCGTTGCGCCGGAATATTATCACAGCACGTCAATGTTCCCCGAATATTTTAAAATAAACGGCGAGTGGACGCTCGCAGCAGAAAGCCGCATGGACTCAAGCGTAGTATTGAAGGGCGACGGCTCACTTGCAGTTGTGGAAAACCGGTTTCTCAAGGCAGGCGACAAGGTTATACTTGGCAGAACAGAGAACTGCGAGGAGGGCATTTATGTCCACACGACCGGATTTTTGAGCGAAGAAGAGGCTCTGGAGGATAAATTTGTATTCAGACAGGGCAGAAGCCGCGAGACCTCGTACGCGCGCGATTACGACCGCCTTATGGACCTTCTCCGATACGAAAAGGAGAACGGCGGAAAGATTGTTTGGGTAATGGGCCCCGCTTTCGCGTTTGACTACGATGCAAGACGCGCTATGAGCGCGATGATAGATAACGGCTATGTGCAGGGTCTGCTCGCCGGAAACGCGCTCGCTACACACGACCTCGAAGCAGCACTTCTTCACACGGCGCTCGGTCAGGATATATACACTCAGAAGTCACAGCCCAACGGCCACTATAACCACCTTGACGTCATCAATAAGGTGCGCCGCAGCGGGTCTATGAGGGACTTCATTCGTGATTATAACATCGACGACGGCATAATCTGCAGTTGCATCAAGAACGACGTGCCGATAGTGCTGACCGGCTCTATCCGCGATGACGGACCGCTTCCCGAGGTTTACGCAGATGTTTACGAGGGCGCGGCAGCAATGCGTGGGCAGATAAAGGGTGCAACGACGCTCATCTGCCTCGCAACAATGCTTCACACTATTGCCGCAGGCAATATGACACCGTCCTTCCGCGTACTGTCCGACGGCACCGTGCGTCCGCTGTATCTTTATACGGTAGATGCCGATGAATTCGTAGTAAACAAGCTTCTCGACAGAGGAAGCCTTGCTGCAACGACTATCGTAACAAACGTTCAGGACTTTATCACGATCGTCGCAAAGGGTCTTGGAGTGCTTTGATAAGGCTCACAAATATAAGAAATTCAATTTCGGAGAAAACAAATGACAGCCATAAGTCTTAGCGGCGTATCGCTTGAATTCGGTACGGACGTTATACTCGATAATATATCCTTCAGCTTAAACGAAGGGGACAAGCTCGGCATCGTGGGTGTAAACGGCGCGGGCAAGTCCACGCTTTTTAAAATAAAGTCGGAGGCCAAGCGGTCTTAGGAAGACAATTTTCATTTTCAACTCCTTGGCACACAGAACGACATGGCTACGATCCGACTTCGTTATACTCGATAATATATCCTTCAGCTTAAACGAAGGGGACAAGCTCGGCATCGTGGGTGTAAACGGCGCGGGCAAGTCCACGCTTTTTAAA
>JAZSJI010000062.1:0-3940 GCA_045534235.1 Candidatus Flemingiibacterium sp.
ACATGGCTACGATCCGACTTACAAACCAACTACCGAAAGGATACACCCATGGAACATATACTCATAAGCCCCGGCAAATTAAAGCTCATGCTTACCAAAAGCGACCTCGATAAATACAACCTCAACACCGCAGCGCTTGAAGGTGAGCATACGCACACCCGCCGTCCGTTCCGTGCACTGCTCTCCGACGTAAAACGGGTCGCGGGCTTTGACGCCGCGAGCGACAAGGTCTTTATCCAGCTCTACCCATCGCGCGACGGCGGCGCAGAGATATACATAACCCTCCTCACAGCCGCCCACGATAACAGCACCTTAAAAAGCCGCACAGTGACCGAGGTCTATCGCTTCCCTTCGATGTCCTCTCTTCTTTCGGCGTGTTCACACGCCGCGCACCTTCCGCGCGACAGCTCCGCGTGGCACGGCGATGACGGCGCATACTACCTCATCGTAAAGGACACAGAAAGCGCGGCTTCCGACATCTTTTCTGCAAATATGCGCGCCTTCGGGCATTCGCTATCCTCGCCGCTCGCAAGCGCGTACGTCGCCGAGCACGCCGTCTGCCTTATCGAAAAGGACGCGGCAGCTACTCTCGGAGATCTCGCGTAAGTATAATATTTTCCCGCATAACACAAATTGGTAATACGCTATTCACAATTATGCGGTATACTATATACACAATCACGTGACCGCGTGGCGAATTCATCAGACCACCGACGTGAAATTTATAGGAGGCACAAATATGAACAGCTTTAAAAAAGACGGCAACACGTTCTACACAAGCGCGAAAAAACCGTCGTTTGACGGCAAGAAGATCAAGCGTATCGCAATAATTGCGATCATCGTCGTCGCGGCAGTAGCCCTTCTCTCGACCTGCTGGTACACGGTCGACGAAAAGCAGCAGGCGGTCGTAACGACCTTCGGCAAGGTCACCGACGTGACGGGTGCAGGTATGCACTTTAAGCTGCCGCTCGGACTGCAACAGGTACATAAGGTAGACGTTAACGTATACCAGAAGATCGAGCTTGGTTATCGAAGCTCCCCCACGGGCTCGTCTACGTACGACACCATAGAAAAGGAAGCGAAGATGATAACGGGCGATTACAACATCGTAAACGCCGACTTCTTCATCGAATACAAGATCTCCGATCCCGTAAAGTACCTCTACAGCTCTCACGCTCCCGAAACTATACTCAAGAACCTCATTCAGTCGCAGATACGCGCCGTAGTCGGCTCGGCAACTGTCGATCAGGTGCTCACCGACGGTAAGACTGACATTCAGATACGCGTCAAGGAGCTCGTTACCGAGATACTCGCGGATTACGACATCGGACTTACCCTCACCGATATTAAAATTCAGGACGCAGAGCCGCCCACGCTCTCCGTAGTCGAGGCGTTCAAGGCAGTCGAAACCGCAAAGCAGGGCGCCGAAACCGCTATAAATCAGGCGAAGGCGTATAGCAACAGTAAGCTTCCCGAGGCGCAGGCACAGGCGGATAAGCTTATTCAGAATGCGGAATATTTAAAGCAAAAGCGTATCAACGACGCAATAAAGCAGGTGGCGCTCTTTGAGGCTATGTACGACGAATACTCGAAGAACCCCGATATCACGCGCATTCGTATGTACTACGAAATGATCGAACAAACGCTTCCCGACGTAACGCTCTACGTGGACGTTTCAAACGGCTCGACAGAAAAGCTCCTGCCGCTTGACGATTTCGTGGATAACAACTAAAGAAAGGAGATGCGAAAATGAAAAAAGGTTTAATCATTACTGCTATTGCACTCGTGCTGCTCGTATTCGTGGGCTTTAACTCCATTTATACCGTAGCCGAAAATCAGTACGCTTGTCTTATGCGCTTCTCCGAGATAGTCAACGTAACGGACGATGCGGGACTTCACTTCAAGATTCCCTTCATCGATAACGTAACCACCTTCCCCGACACCACGCTCATCTACGATATTCCCCCGTCTGAGGTATTAACCTCCGACAAGAAGAATATGACCGTCGACAGCTACATAATCTGGGAGATCGCAGATCCCGTTACCTTCTACCGTACGCTCGGCACTACCGCCGAGGCTGAAGCGCGCCTTAACGCTGTGACCTACAACGCGCTCAAGAACCTTATGGGTACGCTTATGCAGGACGACATTATCAACACCGAGGACGCATCCGGCAGAAACGATATCTACGCAGGCATAACGACTGAGGTTGCAGAGCTCTCAAAGACCTACGGCATCAACGTGCTCGACGTGCGCATCAAGCGCTTCGACCTTGCACAGAGTAACGAGGAAGCGGTTTACGCTCGAATGATCTCCGACCGTAATCAGATGGCAGAAAAGTATACCGCAGACGGTAACTACGAGGCTTCCATCATTCGCAACGAGGTCGACAAGGAAGTAAACATCATCATCTCCAACGCCGAGGCAGAGGCGGCACGCCTTGAGGCAGAGGGCGAGCAGGAGTATATGCGACTCCTCGCCGAGGCTTACAACACCGAGGATAAAAAAGACTTCTACGAGTTCACGCGTGCTCTCGACGCACTCAAGGCTTCCCTCACGGGTGATGACAAGGTCGTTATCATCGACAAAAATTCCGCACTCGGTAAGATTTTGATGAATCCGTAAGGAAGGGGTTACGGTCGCTTTTTGAAAAAAGCTCCGCAAAAACTTCAAATTGGCTTCGCCGCCACATCTTGTCAGCGGAATCAGAAACAATATTTAGCGCTCTCGATATGCACATTTGCGCTCCGAGCATCGTGTACCACGCTCTCGGTAGGCGGGTCCCCCTCCCCGCCAACCGTTTTGCGGTTACCGTTCGCCTTGCCACATCTTAATGCGAGTGGCTCACCGGGCGCGGACGCTTCGCTGCGCGCGAAAGTTAGCATACGGTAGAGAGGCGCGTCGCTTCGCTCGCGCCAAAGCCGTGTGCGCGCGATTGCGCTCCACGCGGCGTCATAATCTAACCTTTGAAGTGCGGCGCATTGTGCCGCGCTTCCTTTAGCCGCCGAATCGCGCGCCGTCGCGCACGCAAAGAAACCCTTTTCACCCGCCGCCTTCTTTTAGGCGGCGTAGCCAAGAGGAGAAGAGGGTTCAAAAGGGGGAGGAGGAGCTGTTGGCGCAGCGATGTCGCTTGCGACTCGCGCAGGTCGGCGAAGCCGTCCTGCAGGAGATCAGTTCCTCCTCCCCCTTTTCGTTTTCCCCGAGCGCGAGCCGCACGAGGCCGTTCCCCGAGCGCGTGGAACGCGCGAGGTTCACACAGCGAGCTTTCCCCTCAAAATTATATAAAATGCAATAAAATTTGCCGCTATAAGAGGCAAATGTTAATGAAACCGAAGAACTTGTAAAATTTTTGTCAAAAGTATAGCCTTTTCGAAAATTATGTGATATAATATAGTTTGCGGTAAGTATACCCATATAAAAAATGTGGGTGTACCTTGCACTTAACCGTGCCAAAATTATTTATATTTATGGAGGATATACCAATGGCTAAAAAGTATTGTTACCTTTTCTCCGAGGGCAACGCAGATATGCGTGAAATCCTTGGCGGTAAGGGCGCAAACCTCGCAGAGATGACCAACATCGGTCTTCCTGTACCCCAGGGCTTCACCATTTCCACCGAAGCCTGCACCCAGTACTACGAGGACGGCAAGCAGATCAACGATGAGATCATGGCTGAGATCATGGAATACATCGTTAAGATGGAGGGCGTTACCGGCAAGAAGTTCGGCGACCTCGAAAATCCCCTTCTCGTTTCCGTTCGTTCCGGTGCACGCGCTTCGATGCCCGGTATGATGGACACCATCCTCAACCTCGGTCTTAACGAAGACGTTGTTGAAGTTATGGCTAAGAAGTCGGGTAACGCAAGATGGGCTTACGACTGCTACAGAAGATTCATTCAGATGTATTCTGACGTAGTTATGGAAGTTGGTAAGAAGTATTT
>JAZSJI010000163.1:0-6101 GCA_045534235.1 Candidatus Flemingiibacterium sp.
AAATGTTCAAGAAGGCATATGAGGGCGGCTACGCTATCGGTGCTTTCAACATCAACAACATGGAGATCGTTCAGGCGATTACCGAGGCTGCGGGCGAGGCTAAGTCTCCCGTTATCCTCCAGGTTTCCGCAGGCGCGAGAAAGTACGCAAAGCAGGAGTACCTTATGGCTCTCGCTAACGCGGCTATCAAGGATTCAGGTGTAGACCTCGCACTTCACCTTGACCACGGCGCAGATTTCGAGATCTGCAAGGCTTGCATCGACGGCGGCTTTACCTCCGTTATGATCGACGGCTCGCACCACTCTTTCGAAGACAACATCGCAGTTACCAAGAAGGTCGTTGAGTACGCTCACGAGCGTGGCGTAGTCGTTGAGGGCGAGCTTGGCGTTCTCGCAGGCGTTGAGGACGACGTAGTTGCAGAAAAGTCCTCCTACACCCGTCCCGACGAGGTTGAGGAGTTCGTTTCCCGTACGGGCGTTGACTCCCTCGCAATCTCCATCGGTACTTCCCACGGCGCATACAAGTTTACCCCTGCTCAGTGCACCAGAAACGAGAAGGGTATCCTCGTTCCGCCTCCGCTTCGCTTCGACATTCTCGAAGAGATCGCAAAGCGTATCCCCGGCTTCCCGATCGTTCTCCACGGCGCGTCCTCCGTTCCTCAGGAGTACGTTCAGGAGATCAACTCCATCGGCGGCAAGCTTCCGGACGCTGTAGGTATTCCCGAAGAGCAGCTTCGCCGTGCCGCATCCCTCGCAGTATGCAAGATCAACATCGACTCCGATATCCGTCTTGCAATGACCGCAGGCATCAGACGTGTGCTCACCGAGCAGCCTGACGTATTTGACCCCAGAACCTACCTCACTGTGGCTCGTGCAGAGGTCAAAAAGATGGTTATGCACAAGATCTGCGACGTACTCGGCTCTGCAAATACTCTCTAAATTATCACAAAGACATCGGTGCCGCGGCAAACGTCACGGCACCGATATTTTATAAACTCAAAGGAGTCCGTCAATGAAATGGACAGAAAACTATCGTATAAATTCGCACGACTGTGATGCGGCAGGCAGGGTGCGCCCTTCTCTCGTGCTAAGATATATGCAAGAAACCGCCAATCTTCAGCTTCGAAGTCTCGGCCCGACATCAGAAGAGCTCGTAGCCGACGATAAGGCGTTTATTTTAAGCCGCATAAACGTCAGCATATACTCAGAGCTTCACGCATACGAGGATATTACCGTATCGTCTTGGGCGTGTGAGAGCCGCGGTGTTACGTTCAACCGCTGCTATCAGATGCGCCGCGGTGAAGATATAGTAGCCGAGGCGGCGTCCGTATGGGGGCTTATCGGCATCTCCGACCGCAAGATACACAGAGTTGAGGACGTCACACTTGGCTTCGACACAGATGAGCCGCTCGAGCTCGACGCGCCAAGACGCGTGCACATTCCGCGTGAGCTTACGCTTGTACTTGTCGGCGAACGCGCCGTCGTATATAGCGACCTCGACGCAAATCAGCATATGAACAACACAAACTATCCCGATATGCTTTGTGATTTCATTCCCGATATGGCAGATAAGCGCGTGCTTGGCTTCAGCATCAGCTTCGCAAACGAGGCAAGGCTCGGTGAAACGCTTAAGGTATATATGCGTGAGAGCGAGGGTACGTACTATTTCCGTACCGTACGCTCCGACGGAGCTATAAACGTCGAGGCAATGATAATGATGGAGGATTAACGTGAAGAACGTTCTTATCGCTCATGCCAAAAAATATCCGCTAATGCAGCCGACAGACGCCGCAAAGCTCGTCTATCAGGCAACGTTCGGCGGCGGACATATGATAAAAAATGAGCAGACCGTGCTCGAATATATACGCCGCGAGTACGCATCGTGCACGCATAACAGCGAGCCGCTTCGGTGCGAGTCACTCGGCGATACGGTGCGCGTATACATCGACAGCACGCTCACCGATGAGCAGCTCGTCTTACTCGCAAAAGTGTTCTGCGAATCAGCCAAGCTTTATGCTGTAGGGTTTGACGCGGCAAGCGAGGAAGTAAAGGGGCGATTTCTCTCGCGTCTTGATACGCTTCGCGAGCTGTGCCGCGACGGATATTTCGCCTTTGACGAGGCAGCGCTTGAAACATACCTTAACGAATACGCCGCGGCAGGCTATCCGCCCGTGCATCACAGCGAATCCTATCGCGAGGCTTACCGTCCTGCGTATCGCGTGATTGACAATCGCTACGTACGGCTTCTTTCGTGCATACAAAAAATTGCGTTGCTTGAAAAAGCTTCGACAGAGCGTGTAGTCATCGCTATCGACGGACACTGTGCATCGGGCAAAACCACCGCGGCAGAGCTTATATCAAAGCTCTTTGACGCAGAGGTAATACATATGGACGACTTTTTCCTGCCCCCCGAGCTTCGCGCGCCTCAGCGTCTTCCCGAGGTCGGCGGAAATATTCATTATGAGCGTTTTGGGGACGAGGTTCTGCCGAATTTGAGAACCAACCGTCCATTCACCTACCGCGTATTCGACTGCCAACGCTTTGCGTATTCCACGCAGCCGCGCACCGTAGGCCCGTCGCGTGTCGTCATTGTTGAAGGTGTGTATTCGCTTCACCAAAGCTTCGGTAAATACTACGACCTATCCGTGTTTGCAAGTATTTCTCCAGAAGTACAGCTTGAGCGCCTAAAGCGGCGCGGAGGCGCCGCCCTGCTCTCGCGCTTCCAAAACGAATGGATACCTATGGAGCAGAGCTATTTCGATGCCTTTGAAATACAAAAAAATTCCGACTTAACTATATAAAAAAACGCCGTACGCGTTTTGCGTACGGCGCATATTTTTTATCAGTTCTTGCCAAGCGTCATAGCGACGTCCATAAGGTCCTCGAGAACTGCCTTCTTCTCTGCACAGCGAACCTTCATAGCCTCAAGCTGCTCGGGCGTGAACTTTTCAAGGTCACCTTCCTTAAGCTTGTTCTTATACATACGGTCAACAACGAGTGCCCACGCGATGTCGGTCGCGATAAGCTTGCCGTCGCGCTCGCAAACTACGAGGTCGGATTTACCCTCGAGAATGAGGTCAACCGCGAAATCACCCATACGCATAGCGGTAAGTCTGTCACGAAGCGTAGGAGCACCGCCGCGTACCATATGTGCAAGGCGGATAAAGCGAGAGTCGATATTTGCCTCCTCGTTCATACGCTTGGTGAGGTTCTCGCCAAAGCCCTTCGGCATACCCTCGGAGTGCATAATGAGGAAGCTTCTCTGTCCCTTTGCACGAAGCTCGATAAGCTTTTTGATGCAAGCGTCCTCATCAAAGGGAAGCTCCTTGACCGCAACAGCGTTAGCGCCGCAAGCGATACCGCACTCGATAGCGATGTAGCCTGCGTCGCGTCCCATAACCTCGATAACCTCGCCGCGTGCGTGCGACTCACAGGTATCACGAAGGCAGTCAGCCGCGTGGAGAACGGTGTTCATCGCGGTATCAAAGCCGATGGAATAGTCGGTGGAGGTGATATCGTTATCTATAGTGCAAGGAATACCGATGGTGGGTATGCCACGCATAGAAAGGTCGGTAGCACCGCGGAAAGTGCCGTCGCCGCCACAGCAGATGATACCGTCGATACCGAGCTTCTTACAGGTTTCGATAGCCTTTGCCATACCCGCCTCGGTTGCGAACTCATCGCATCTGTCCGAATAGAGGATAGTACCGCCAAGACCGGATATGTTAGCAACGTCAAGTGAGGTAAGCTCGCGAATCTCGCCGTCTATAAGTCCGCGGTAGCCCTTGCAGATACCTACGACCTCAACGCCGCGCGCGAGAGCCGAGCGTACGACTGCGCGTACAGCCGCGTTCATACCGGGAGCGTCGCCACCCGAGGTGAGTACACCGATTTTTCTGAATTTTGCCATGATATTTATCTTCCTTTGTTTTATAGTTTACACTTATAATGTTTTCCTAAAGCTAAAAAAATAACCAAAATATATTGTAATATATTTTTCTCAAAAAATCAAGCCCCAACCGACATTTTTATTATTTTTTTGCAATAGCGCACGGATTTCTTTCGAAAATTGTGATATATCACACAGACGGTGTTACATCTCACACGAGCGTCTAGGCTTTACTGCATCGGCAAGCCACTCAAAATCGTTTTTTGTGAATATTCCCATCATAGCGAGAAGCAGCACATACACCGCCACGGCAAGTATGACCGCGCCGATAGTCGGCAGCCAAGCAGGCGAGGCCGCGCCAATGCCAAGCAGGCGGAATACCGCCGCCGAGCCTACGGCGCACAGCATCGGACCGAAAAGCGAGGGCCACAGCCTTGCCCGAAATCCGCTCACCCTTGTAAGGCGCCATATACTGAGCGAGGCGTTGACGACCTCGGCTGCGTATATCGTAACGATATATCCCCAAATTCCAATTCGCGGACACAAAAGATACACGAGAAGCGTACACATCGCCGCATCGAGAATATTGACCTTCATACAGTACACCTGCTCGCCAAGTCCCTTGAGTATAGCGTCTACCGCATGGTCAAGGTACATCACGGGAATGAGAGGCGCCATTACGCGGATAAATTCTCCTGCCGCCGCGCTGTCGTAAATAAGCAAGCCGAGCTCCTTGGCAAACATCGACATAACCGCCGAGCAGCCAATCGAAAATATAAGCGTAAAAGTAAGTGCACGTGAGATCATATATCGTATATGTACTGTGTCGCGCCTTGCGTCAGCCTCGGCAAATTCGGGAATGAGCAGTCCCGTGAAGGAATAAAGGAGCGCTGTCGGGAACATTATCACGGGCATTACCATACCGCAAAGCACGCCGTAGGTCGCGAGCGCCGTTTCGGCGGTAAGCGGATTCTTGCGAAGTCCGCGCGGGATAAGCATATGCTCAAGCGTTGAGAGCCCCGAGCGTACGTATGCCGCCGCCGCGACGGGCACGGTTATACCGAAAAGCTCTCGTGTGAGCCGCCGCCCGACCTCGCGCGGCACACTTCCCTTCGCTTTTTTGCGTCGGTCAAAAAGATAAAGCGTAAATGCCATCAAAAACGACGCGGTTTCGGCCAGCGCTCCTCCGCCGACGAGTGCCATACAAGCGTATTCTATCCCGTCGGGTACAATGTAAAGCAGCGCAAAGACGGTAACGCCGACCTTGAAAAGCTGCTCAAAAATTTGAGTTGCGGCACTTTTTGAAACCTTGCGAACGGCGGTGAAATAGCCGTGGAGGACGTTCGAGGCTGATATAAACGGTAAACTCACGGCAAGCAGGCGCAGCGAGCGCGTACAGCGCTCGTCACCGAGCCAACTCTCGGCGACGAAATCCGCACCGAAAAGCAGTAATAAACACGCGCCAATACCGCACACGCTTGCATAGGTAAGACAGCGCGTAAGCGAGGCGCGTACAGCCCTCTCGTCCCCGCGCCCGAGCGCCTCGGCGCACATACGCGTAGCGGCGAGGTTCACGCCCGACGCGGCGAGCGTTACCGAAAGACCGTAAACGCTCATAATAAGCGTAAAAAGTCCCATTCCGTCCGCACCGAGCCGACGTGAGATGAAGGCGTTGAACGCCACGCCAAGCGTGCGCAACGAAAGTGACGTGACCGTCATAATTAATCCGTTTATTATAAATTTACGCAAAATGCGCATCGCATATACCTCCATAGCATATATATGAGCAAAAGGTTTTACCATATTCTATATATACTACCTTAAATTTGGGTAAATTACTTTAATTTAAATAAAATCCATAAAATATATCTTTTCAATTTATTTACAAATATAGTGTGATTTTTTTTAGAAATATCTTGCAAACGGGGGAAATGTGTAGTATAATAAGAAATGTACATTACCACGCTAAAATGTGTGGAATTTAATTACAAAAAGAGGTATACACCAATGGCAATCAAAAACAGCTATCTTGCAAGCGTTTATGAAAACGTAGTCAAGAGAAATCCCGGTGAAACTGAGTTTCATCAGACCGTAGAGGAAGTGCTCGAATCTCTCGAGCCCGTTGCCGAAAGACGTCCCGACCTTATTGAGGCAGGCGTATTCGAGCGTATGGTTGAGCCCGAGCGTCAGATCCAGTTCAGAGTAAGCTGGGT
>JAZSJI010000165.1:0-3134 GCA_045534235.1 Candidatus Flemingiibacterium sp.
TTTATATCTTACCACTCAACTTATCGAACTTGGAATACCCGTAGTCGTTGCGCTTAACCGCTTCGACACCGACACCGACGCAGAGCTTGCGTTTATCCGCAAGGTTTGCGAGGCTCGCGGCGCAACTCTCGCCCTCTCCGAGGTATTCGCAAAGGGCGGCGACGGCGGCGTTGAGCTTGCTAACAAGGTCGTTGAGGCTTGTGAGAAGGCGTCGAGCTTCAAGGTGCTTTATCCCGACGAAATGTCTATTAAGGATAAGATCGCAACTGTTGCAAAGGAAATTTACGGTGCTGACGGCGTAGTTTACGAGGCAGCGGCTGAAAAGCAGCTCTCCGAGATACTCGCACTCGACGAAAAGTACGCGAAGTTCCCAGTATGTATGGCAAAGACGCAGTACTCGCTCTCTGACGATCCCGCAAAGCTCGGCCGTCCGAAGAACTTTAACGTAACCGTACGCGAGGTAAGACTCTCCGCAGGTGCTGAATTTATTGTAGCACTCACCGGTACTATCCTTACGATGCCCGGTCTTCCTAAGACTCCTGCCGCATACAACATTGACGTTGACGATGACGGCAAGATCAACGGACTCTTCTGATGCAAATATTTAATAAAGTCACAAGCTGCGCCGACGAAACCGAACTCGTCGGCGCAGAACTTGCGAAGTACGCTATAGAGAGCGGACTCGACTTCGTTGCGCTCTACGGCGACCTTGGCGCGGGTAAGACCGCGTTCACACGCGGCTTTGCAAGTGTTATCGCCCCTGACGCCGACGTTTGCTCGCCAACGTATACGATAGTGAACGAATACGAGGGAAGAGTACCGCTTTTCCATTTCGATATGTACCGTATCGAAAACGAGGACGCGCTCGATTCCATCGAATTTTACGATTATCTCGGCCGCGGAGTTATCATAACCGAGTGGAGCGAGAATATTCCGTACGCGCTTCCGAAAAAATATATGCGCGTGACCATAGAAAAGCTCGGTGACGACGAGCGTCGTATCACCGCAGAAGTCATGGAGAAATAAAATGCTTATTTTAGCTATCGACACAAGTGCAAATACGGCGACCTGCGCGCTTTCGCGTGACGGTGCGCTTCTTGCGCTTTATACCGTAAACGGTCTTCTTACGCATAGCGAAACTATGCTTCCGATGATTGAAAATATGCTCTCAAAGGCGGCACTCTCTATCGATGACGTAGACGCGTTTGCCGTTTCAGAGGGCCCCGGCTCGTTTACGGGCGTTCGCATCGGTGTATCACTTATAAAGGGACTCGCGTTTGACAAAAGCAAGCCCTGCATCGGCGTTTCCACGCTCGACGCGCTTGCAAAAAATCTCTACGGCATCGGCGGATACGTTGTACCCGTAATGGACGCGCGCCGCGAGCAGGTATATACTGCGATTTTCAAAGACGGCAAGCGCCTCACAGAGGATATGCTCGTGCCGATATCCGAGCTTCGCGAGAAGCTTGTAGCACTAGGCGCGACGCAAATTCGCCTTTGCGGCGACGGATACGGTGTTGCGAAAAAATATTTTGCCGACACGGAGATTACCGTGCTCGACACGCCTGCGCTTCTTGTACCGCAGAATGCCTTTTCTGTGGCTCTCGTGGCAGAGGAGCAACTCGTAGCGGCGAAGAGCGACCGCGAGCTTACAGCACGCTACCTGCGCGCGTCGCAGGCAGAGCGCGAACGTGAAGAAAAGCTAAAAGCGAACTAAATTTCAAGGAGATAAATTATGGAGAAAATTCTTGCAATCGCCTGTGACCACGGCGGATTTGAGCTTAAGGGCGAGATCATTGAGCATCTCAAGGCACGCGGCATCGCGTACCACGATTTTGGCTGCTACACCTCGCAGAGCGTAAATTATCCCGACTATGCGAGCGTGCTGTGCAAATCCATACAGAGCGGCGAGTGCTATCGCGGCATACTCGTCTGCGGTACGGGCATCGGTATGTCGATGGCGGCAAACAAGCACCGCGGTATTCGCGCGGCTTGCGCTTCCGACACATTCTCGGTTAAGTTCACGCGTCTTCACAACGACGCTAACGTGCTTTGCCTTGGCGGCAGAGTAGTCGGTGCCGGACTCGCACTCGAGCTTGTCGACCTTTTCATTGACACCGAGTTCGAGGGTGGACGTCATCAGACGCGTGTCGATATGATCGCCGCTATCGAAAAGAGCGAAGCTAATAAGTAAAATTTCAAGTGGGTAACGTATCGTTACCCACTTTTTCTCTCGAGAGCTATCCAATCGCGCGACCGTATCATACAGTATATTAACGCTATACGAATAAATGTAAAAAAAACTGTTAAATAATGGTACACACTCTTGAAAACATTTCGTCATTATAATATAATATCTACGAGAAATTTTGAGGAGGAAAACATATGTTACCACATTCTTCGGACATCAATGAGCTTCTTAATTCACTCGGAAGCTCGGAGAGCGGCATCAGCGATGCCAAAGCCGCGGAGCTGCTTGAAAAATACGGCAAGAACAAGCTTCGCGAAAAGAAAAAGAAGACGATGTTGCAGAGATTTTTTGAGCAGTTCAAGGACGTAATGATAATTATACTTATCATCGCCGCAGTCATCTCTTTCGTTATTGCGTGCGTTGAGGGCAATCCCAAGGAGTTCTTTGAGCCTGCACTTATCTTGCTTATCGTAATTTTAAATGCCGTTATGGGCGTTGTTCAGGAGGCAAAGGCAGAGAAGTCGCTTGAGGCACTTCAGAGCTTGTCCGCACCGCACGCACGCGTTATACGCGACGGCAACGAGGAGATAATCGACGCGGCTGACCTCGTGCCCGGCGATATTATAAAGGTTGAAGCCGGCGATTTCGTGCCCGCCGACGCGCGTCTTATTGCATCCTCGTCGCTGAAAAGTGAGGAGTCTGCGTTGACCGGTGAGTCCGTTCCTTCCGAAAAGGACGCACACGCGAGCGTTGCTGACGACGCTCCTCTTGGCGACCGTAAGAATATGATATACTCCGGCTGCTCGATCTCCTACGGCTCGGGTCAGGCTGTCGTTGCGGGTACGGGTATGAACCCAGAAATGGGCAAGATCGCAGGTCTTCTTGAGGGCACTGACGACTCGGAAACTCCTCTCCAGAGAAAGCTCGCACAGCTCGGCAAGTA
>JAZSJI010000198.1:0-8001 GCA_045534235.1 Candidatus Flemingiibacterium sp.
GTTTTTATGGATAAAACAACGCTTTTAGAAATCGACCTCGTCGGTGGGCTTGTTGGAGTAAACGCGCTTTAACCAACGCGGGAAAACCTCGTTGAAATACGCCATATCGTGTACGCTGTGGAGTACGGGCTCGCGCTCGTATATAAATCTCGTAAACGCGGTTGATTTTTCCTCAATCAGCGCCTCGTCGCCCGACGTGTACGCGCGGATGACCTCGACGTACGTTTTGCAGTAATCGGCGTGATACCAAAGGTAATTCCACGACGCGCTGACGCCGCGCTTCGCGTCAATATGCGACGCCTTGAACGCATCAACCGTCGCCACGATAGCGTCCATACGCTCGAGCACGTCGCGATGTCCCTCGGGCTTTTCGTTACGCATAAACGTGGAATCGAAAAGCTCGGATATTTTTGCAAGATACGCTTCGACGGCAGGACCGTCCTCGCCGAACGCAAGCGCGTAATATTCGCGCGAAACGTCCTCAAACTTCGAGTTCTTGTCCCAAAGATCCTTCGCCATAGCGTACATCGGAAGTCCCGTCGGGAACGCGCATCTCTGCTGCTGACAGCTAACGCTTCCGTTAAGACCGATCTCGTCAAGGCGCGCCATATCCGTGTGGAGAATTTTGGCGCAGGTAGTAAATCCGGGATCAAGAAAATGGTCCCACATAAGGTGGTAGTCGAATATAAAGCTGTCACCACCGAAATCCTTCTGCCACTTTGCAAGATGCGCGAGGTTCGGAGCTATCGCCTTCGGCATAATAAGCTTGTTGCGCTCGTAGGGCTGAAGCTCCACCTTCGCTGACCTGTCGTAATCGGTAAGCGCAAAGGAGTATGTACGCGAGATAGGCGCGAACATAAGAAGGAAGCGGTCGGGGTTTTCAATCTTTAATTTCTCGGGAGCCCACAAAAGGTCAACGTAAACGAGGAACACGATCTTCGTCTTAATCCCCTTTTCGGTGAGCATCTTGTCAAGCTCGTTCAGCATTAATACGTAGTAGTCGGACGGGCGCATCTTTTTACACTCGTCACACTCGCAGTTGTTATTCATACCGTCGGCAAGCCAGAAATGTACTATGTCAACGTCGGGATGAGCAGTGCAGTAGTCAACTATGCCGTTAAGCATAATGCTTCTCGTTTCGGGGTTCGAATAGCAAAGCTGCGTTGCGCCAAGACCTCTCGCACCGGGAGGCGGAGCCTGCATAAGCTCGCGCTTGCCACCTATCATCGCAAAATGCTTCTTATACTCGGGAGTGAGCATCGGATCGTCGGGATCCGTAGTCGTGCTGTGTATGCCAAACGGGTGGTAAGTCCAGCCGTGACCTACGGCGTGGTAGAAAAGTCCGCGCTTGAGTATTTCTTCCTCACACGCCTTCCACATATGCGCAAAATCGTCATCAGTTACGTTTTTAGCCTCAAGAAATGGGTTATACGGGTGCTTGAACCAACGACGGTAAAAGGATGTGGGCACGAAATTCTGAACGAAATACGCGTTCATACCCATTCGCGGCAGCCACTCGATCATATTTATGATATGCTCATTCATAACCGAGCCTTCAACGCAAACGCCGCGATGAGTATACGACGGCATCTCGCGAACGCTTACGGTAAGCGATGCCGCGTCAAGTCTCCTTTCGGGAATGATCTCGCCGTCAGCGCCGGGACGCACCCACGCACAGCCAAGCTCGCGAAGAAAACGGTAAGCGGCGATAAGCACCGCTCTGTTGTTAGCGCCGGTGATAACACCTGCGCCGTCTTTTACATCGATCTTTATCTCGTCGTCACGCTCGGAGGGCGTAAGCGAGCCGTCCTTACCAACCCATATTACGCCCTCTACAGCCGCGTCGTATGCGTCGTAAGTGCGCTGGTCGATGAGCAGGCTACTATCCATTTTTTTAAGGCAGCGCGCAAGCTCGTCCACTGCGTAGGAAACGGTCGGGTTAGTGCCAATCTTTGCGAGTGTAATGGTGGTCATAGTGTTTTCTCCTTGCGTATGTTTGGCCTCTTTGGAGGGCATTGATTTTTTGTGTGTGGGGAGGGGGTTCCCCCTCCCGTTATGAACCGGATCTCCTTGTTTCGGGAGGCGAAACGCCTCCCCTACGATTATGCGTATATTCCTTTAGAAGTCAACCTCTACGGTCGGCTTATTAGAGTAAACGCGCTTTATCCAGCGCTGATACACCTCGTCGAAGAACATATTATCGAATACGCTGTGTATCTCGGGCTCGATACCGAAATGGTAGCGCGTGAACGCGTCCGTTGCTGCGTCGATGACAGCCTGATCGTCGCTCTCGTATGCGAGAATAAGCTTTGCGTACTCCTTGCAGAAATCCGCATGGTACCAAAGGTAGTTCCACGACGCGTCGGTGTCGCGCTTTGCGTCAATGTGCGACGCCTTAAACTCGTCGGTGAGCTTATTTATAGCATCCATTCTTTCCTTCACGGTTCTGTGCGCCTCGGGATTATCGTTTCTCATAAATTTGGGATCAAACAGCTCGGATATCTTCGAGAGATACGCTTCGACAGCCGGTCCGTCTTTGCCGAACATAGCCGCGTGATACTCGCGCGAGATATCCTCGAACTTTGAGTTCTTGTTCCAAAGGCCCGCCGCCATAGCGTACATCGCGATACCCGTCGGGAACGCCACTCTGTGCTGCTGACAGCTTATATTTCCCATAAGTCCAAAGAGCTCAAGCTCGCACATATCCTGATGGAGCACTCTTGCGCAGCTCATTGCTCCGGGATCGAGGAAATGGTCCCACATAAGGTGGTAGTCGTAAACAAATCCGTCGCCCGTGAAGTCCTTTTGCCACTCGGCAAGATGCGCGATATTGGGCGCGATCGCCTTGGGCATCGTAAGCTTGTTGCGCTCGTACGGCATAAGCTCGACCTTCTCGGTGTGATCGTAGTCCGAAAGCGCGTGCGAATAGGTGCGCGAGATGGGTGCGAACATTATAATAAATCTGTCGGGATTTTCGATCTTAAACTTTTCAGGCGCCCAAAGAAGATCAACGTAAACGAGGAATACTATCTTCGTCTTAATTCCCTTTTCGGTGAGCTTCTTGTCAAGCTCGTTTAGCATCATTACGTAGTAGTCTGACGGGCGCATCTTTTTACACTCGTCGCACTCACAGTGGTTGTTCATGCCGTCTGCAAGCCAAAAATGAACGATATCAACCTTCGGATGCTCAATGCAGTACTTTACAATACCGCTTGTGAGGATGTCACGCGTTTCGGGATTCGAGTAGCAAAGCTGTGTCGCAACGAGGTAGTCGGCACCGTTCGAGGTCTTGAATATATCGCGCTTGCCGTTTATCATAGCAACGTGCTTTAAAAATTCTGGAGAATTCTTCGCAGCATCTGCCGAGTGAATGCCAAACAGATGATAGTTCCATCCGTGACCGACAGCGTGGTATACGATACCGCGCTTAAAAAGCTCTTCCTCACAGTAGCTCCACATCGCAATCGCCGCGTCGTGTCCGATATTTTCGGGCGCCATAAAGGGGTTGTGACGGTGACTGTACCAGAGGTTATAATAATCGGTAGGAACGAAATTCTGAATGAAGTACGAGTTAAGACCGATTCTCGGCATCCACTCTATCATATTTAAAATGTGCTCGTTGGTCGTAGCACCCTCGATGCAAATTCCGCGGTGAGGATAGTCGGGAGTTTCGCGGATGCTTACGTTTATCGTGGAAGGCTCAAGACTCTTTTCGGGAATTATCTCACCGTCAACGCCGGGGCGTACCCATGCACATCCAAGCTCGCGAAGAAAGCGGTACGCCGCGATGAGCACCGCACGCTCGTTAGCGCCGGTTATAATTCCCTCGCCGTTTTTAACGTCAATCTTTATCTCATCGTCACGTTCAGAGTGAGACACCGAGCCGTTTATACCAACCCAGATAACGCCTTTTGCGCTCGGATCGTACTCACTGTACGTACGCTTGTCGATAATACGACGTTTATCCATAGCCTTGAGGCAACGCGCAAGCTCATCGACGGCATACGTAACGGTCGGATTTGTGCCAATCTTGGCAAGCGAGATGATGTTTTTGGTAAATAAAATGGAATTCATAATTTTTCTCCTTAAAATTTTAAATGCAGATTATCCTGATTGTTACATAAGAATAGTTACGTCGTCGGGATTTCTTTTCGCATAAAGTTTTTTGAGCCACCCCTTGTAAACGCCGTTAAAGTACGCGGCATCGTGTACCGTGTGAAGCACGGGCTCGGTGCGGTAGGTAAAGTCGGTAAACGCCTTCATACTCTCATCCTTCTCCGCCTCATCGCCAAGCGCAAATGCACGCACGACAGCGGCATAAAGCTTACAGTGCTCGGCGTGATACCAAAGATACTTCCACGAAGCATCCTTATCCTTGTTTTTGTCGATATGCGAAAGCTTGAAGCTGTCAACGAGCTTATCAACACCGTCCATACGCTGGGTTGACGTAGAAAAGGCGGCATCATTATCGCATCTCATAAACGCCGGATCGAAAAGCTCGGTTATCTTCGAGAGATACTCGCTAACCGCCTCGGCATCCTCACCGAAGGCGAGCTCGTAATACTCGCGCGCAACGTCCTCGAACTTGCTCTCCTTGTCCCAAAGTCCTCGTGCCATTGCCCAAAGCGGAAGTCCCGTTGGGAACGCAACTCTCTGCTGCTGGCAGCTAACGCTTCCCATAAGCCCGAATTTTTCAAGCTCGCACATATCGCGGTGGAGTGTTCGCGCACACGCGGTAAAGCCGGGATCTATGAAGTGGTCCCACATAAGGTGATAATCGAAAATAAATCCGTCGCCTGAAAAATCCTTCTGCCAGAGCGCGAGCTGTGCCGCGTTGACGGCAACGGATTTCGAGAACTTGAGCTTGTTCAGTTCAAACGGTGGCAATTCTATCTTCTCCGACTTGTCAAAGTCGTACAGCGCATTTGAATACGTGCGCGTGATCGGCGCAAACATAAGCAAAAATCGGTCGGGGTTATGAATTTTGTGCTCCACCGGCTCCCATAAGAGATCAAGATACGCAAGGAAGACGATCTTCGTCTTAAGCCCTGCCGCCGTGAGCTTTTCATCAAGCTCATTAAGCATCATAACATACCAATCGGACGGACGGAGCGCACGGCACTCATCACACTCACAGTGGTAGTTAAATCCGTCTGCAAGCCAGAAATGTATCACGCTAACTGCGGGATTTTTTCTGGCGTATTCGGTAATGCAATCGGTAATAGCATCACGCACGCGCTTTTTTGAGTAGCAAAGCTGTGTGTGATAAAGTCCGTTTTTGTTTAACTCTCGTTTGCCGCCTATCTCTGCAAAATAAGAGCGAAACTCGTCGCTGATACGCGGGTCCTTGGGATCGTGCGCGGTCGTTGTCACGCCGAACGCCATATTCGTCCAACCGTGTCCTACCGCGTGGTAGATAAGACCGCGCTTTAATATCTCCTCCTCGCACGCGCGCCACATATGTGCGATGTCCTCATCGGAAAATATCATCGGCTCGCGGATGGGACTTTTCGTATCTTTAAAATATCTGTTGTAAAAGTCCGCAGGAATAATAAACTGCACGAAATACGTGTTCATACCGACCTTCGGCAGCCAATCGATCATATTTATGATATGCTCGTTTATAACCGAGCCTTCAAGGCAGACTCCTCGGTGAGGATACGACGGTGTTTCGCGAACGGATACGTTTAGATCTGCTCTGTCAAGCGTCTTTTCGGGGAATATCTCACCGTCAGGCCCCGGCCGCACCCAAGCACAGCCAAGCTCGCGAAGGAAGCGGTACGCCGCGATAAGCATCGCTCTGTTGTTCGCACCGGTGATAATTCCCTCTCCGTGTTTAACGTCGATACTTATCTCGTCATCGCGCTCGGACGGCGTTACAGAACCGTCAAGACCTACCCATATCGCGCCCTTTACGCTGGCATCGTACCCGTCGTAAGTGCGGTTGTCGATAAGAACGTATCTGTCCATCGCCTTGAGGCAGCGCGCAAGTTCCTCTGCGGCAAAGGTGACAGTCGGGTTCGTGCCGATTTTGGCAAGCGTGATAATAGTCACGGTTATGCTCCTTTAAATGCTTTAGAAGTTAACGTCGCCGCTCGGGTTTTTGGCGGCGAGGCGCGGCATACGGCGCATAAGGTGCGGGAAGAAAACGTGCGGGTCAAATACCTTGTGAAGCTCGGGCTCGGTCGAGCAAACGAACGTCTCCATCTTCTTCGCCATCTCTTCTCTCTTTTCCTCGCTCTCGCAAATATACGCGTGAACTACGTCTGCGTATATCTCGGCATACTCTGCGTGATACCAGAGGTACTTCCACGACGCGCTCTTATCACGGTTTGGCTCAAGATGCGACGTGCGGAATGCTTTAACGTACTCGTGTACCTCGCACATACGCTCGTGTACAGTAGAATACGCCTCGGGATGCTCGTAGCGAAGGAACTCGGAGTCGAAAAGCTTCTCAAGTCCGTCAAGATAGTCGCGCACGATATTTGCGTCCTCGCCGAACGATGCGGTGTAATATTCGTCGGAAATATCCTCAAACTTGCTATTCTTATCCCAAAGACCTGCCGCCATAGAGTAAAGCGGAAGCGCTGTCGGGAATGCTATTCTCTGCGACATAAAGTTCATAAAGCCATCAAAGCCGAACTTGTCGAGGTTGGTAACGTCCTTATGCAGTACACGTGCCGCATAGTTGTAGCCAAGGTCGAAGTAGTGCTCCCACATAAGGCTGTAGTCGGTGAAGAAATACGATGTTCCCGGTACGGCGCGCTTCCACGCATTGAAATGCGCGATAACGTCCTCGGTCTCGCGAGGCATCGTGATATTGTTATGTGTGAACGGAAGCACCTCGCGCTCGTCGGGATTGCCGTCAAGCTCGCAAAGTGCCTTTCTGTACGTGCGGTTGCTCGGGCATAGCGTCATCATAAAGCGAGAGGGATTGTTGAGCTTAAGATACTTCGGCGGCCAGAGTGTTTCCATATAAAGACTAAAGCCAAGTCGCTTGTCTATTCCCGCTTTGGTCAGCGCCGCGTCAATATCGTTGAGCACGGCTATAAGCCAATCAGATGGCGTCATCTTCATACAGTCCTCGCACTCGCACCAATTGTTAAGCCCGTCTGCAAGCGCAAGTCGGAGCATCGTTACCTCGGGATGATCCTTGTAGTACTGTACTACCCAATCGGCAATCTTCGCACGCACCTCGGGGCGCGAATAGCAAAGCTGCGTAAAGTTGAGATTTTTCTGCATCTTACGCTCGCCGCCTATAAGAGCAAAGTGCGACTTTATCTCGTCGGTCAGAAGCGGCGAGTTCGGATCGGTTATAAAAAGGTCGCCAACGCCGAACGGATATATCGTATAGCCGTGACCGAGTGCAAAATATCCGAGCGAGCGACGTGTAAGCTCCTCGTCGATACGCGCCTTCAGATGCTCGGAGTCCTCAAGCGTGAAGGGCTCCGGCTCAAGGAACGGATTTCCAAGATGAGAATACCACATATTGAAGAAAGCCATCGGCGTCTTAAACTGCATATAGTAGGTGTTAAAGCCGACCTTCGGCAGCCAGTTTACCATATTGTAAACGTGCTCGTAGGATATCGAGCCCTCTATAGCAATCGCGCGGTAGCGTGCGGACGGTACGTGCGAGATGGCAACGTTAAGTGATGCCTTGTCGAGCGTCTTTTCGGGGATTATCTCGCCGTCATCGCCGGGACGTATCCAACGGCAGCCGAGCGCGTGCAAAAAGCGGTAAGCCGCGATAAGCACCGCGCGCTCGTTTGCGGCGGTGATAACGCCTGCGCCGTCTTTCACGTCGATCTTTATCTCATCGTCAAACTCGCTATACTCAACGAGCGGAGTGCGTCCTACCCAGATAACGTCCGTTATCGACGCATCGTACTCGTCGTAGGTGCGCTGATCAATAAGCAGGCGGCGGTCGATCATTTTAAGATAGCGCGCAAGCTCGTCGAAGGCAAAGTTTACGGTCTGATGTGTGCCTATCTTGGCGAGAGT
>JAZSJI010000036.1:0-3179 GCA_045534235.1 Candidatus Flemingiibacterium sp.
GATCAACCGTGAAAATGATAATAATAAAGAGCTTATTCAAGAACTTAAGCAACAACTTTCTTTTTATGATGCAAAAAAAATTGACTTTGAAAAAGAACTTTCAGATATGGAAATGTTGCGTGAGAAAAATGAAAAGCAGTACATTTACAGAAGCGTGTTCGCAAACAGTCCTTATAAAGATAGTTGGGAGACGAGTAGATCGGGTGCAGAGGTTGATGGCATTTGGGATAGCTCGGTGCTTCCCGATAAAGTTCCCGAAAAGCCCTCAACCGTAACCGAGGTAGACAGAACCGAATACGTGGGCAAGCTCGATTACAAAATCACGAGCAACCCACCCGGTTATCTTTCTGTCGATTACGATTATGAAGGCGACGATAAGCCGTGGGAATATTACATGGTAATGTTCACGGGAACGATGGATACCTTCAACACCCTCGTAGCAGACCTTGAAACAAACTTTGCGTGCAACGACGACAGAGATGACAGCATAGGAGAAACGAGATTTAAGGGTGAATTCCACGCATACCGTACCGATTTGTATGTGTTTATGAACTATCAGGAGAACGGATCGTACAATAACGATACGTATGAATTCGAAGGCGACGGAACGGTTTGGTGTACGCTCTATGCAATGCCCGTTCATCATCAGTTGCCGAAACTTGTAGAAGGCGTTCCGCTTATGCAGGCAGGATACGTTATGTACGACCACACCACTCTTACGTGCTGGGGCGAAGGCGATGACGATTATACCGAAATTCCTTACAATTATCAAACCGGAACGGCAACGGGAACGGTAAAGGAATCTTGGGGCGTGGAATTCGAGTATCGCGGCGCGACCACCTCAGACGCGGACGCTTACGGCTCACAATTGACGAGCGCAGGATTTACCTGTGTGACGAATGATAGCGATCCTTATTATAAGAGATACACCAAGGATAATATCGAAGTCGTCGTTCAATACTATGCGGAGTTCAAATACGTAGAAGTTAAAGTTCAAACAGAAAATTGGTGGTAAACGTTGGGCGGTTCAGGAATATTACAGAAATAATTCAAAGCAAATGAATATATGTTGTATGTTCAACGATAGAATTTTGCAAAGGAGATAAAGCAAATGAAAAAAATATTAGCAATTTTGTTGGTATTAATAATGTTATTTGGTCTTGCCGCTTGCGGAAACAAGGATGATAAACCCTCGGGTGATGGAGAAAAGAACCCGGACAACTCGCAGAACGGTGGGGAAAATAATAACGGTGGCGGAAATACCGACGCTCTGTTAGCAGGTATTGGAAGCTCTACAGTGATCTACAGTCAAATGGACGAAGCAAGCAAGCAGCAGCTTGTTATGGAAGGTAAGGCGGAGGGAATCGATATTTCCTTCGGTACGGACGGTAGCACGACCTTTGTAGATAATGAGGACGGCACGGTCGTAGTTCAGAAGCCTGACGGCAGCTGGGTAGTCAAGGATGCAGACGGTGGTGAAGGACAGATCGGTGGCAATTGGCCCGACAACGAATATACAAGGCTTGTTCCCAAGCCGAGCCTTGAATTGCAGGCGACGTATATTGAGGGTGAAAGCTTTGGTGCTACATTTACGAACGCAACAGTAGAACAGATAAGGGATTACGTCGAGCAGGTAAAGGCGGCAGGCTTTAATATCAACGAGGTTGTCGAGGATCGGGAATTTGGTGAAATGGTTCTTTATTCCTTTACTGCCGAAAATGCAGACGGCTACATCGCCTCGATTACCTTTGCAAACGGTACAAGCTCTTTATCTATCGGCAAATAAAGTATAATGTAAGCCATCGCCCGTGTGTGCGAATTTTTAAAACAAAAAAGATTTTTTAATAGGAGGAACTACTATGGCATACTGCGAAAAATGTGGAACAAAAATTGAAGATTATGCAAAATTCTGTCCCGAATGTGGTCAGGCGGTCGAACCCGGCTCAACAACCGAGCAAATAAAGACCGAGCCTGCGGTAGAGCAGAACGCTCCTGCGACAAAGGAGATAAATCCAGGAAATACGACAGACACCATCGAACAATTTGATAAGGACGATGTTGAAAAGAATAAAGTTATGGGTGTTCTTGCCTATATACTGTTCTTTATTCCTCTTCTTGCTGCGAAGGACTCTCCTTTTGCAAGATTTCACGCGAACCAGGGACTTGTTCTCTTCCTCGGAGGAATTGCCTCTTCCATTCTTATGGTAATCCCGATTCTGGGTTGGCTTCTCGCCCCGGTCGTAAGCATTATCATCATGGTTCTTTCCGTCATTGGCATCATCAACGCGTTGAATGGAAGGGCAAAGGTGCTTCCCATTATTGGTAAGTTCAAGATCTTGAAGTAAGACATGTAGAGTAGAAAGGAAAAACAAAATGAAAAAAATAATATCATTAATTCTTTTTACAATACTCATTTGCACGTCGCTTTTTGGGTTGACGGCCTGTGCAGGCTCTGACGGCGATGTTGAGGCGTTAAGCGCTCAGGTTGCGGAATTGACAGAACAGCTCGAGGGAGCTAACGATGAGATAGCTGAGTTGGAAGCAGAAAAGGCGGAGCAGTCTGCCGAGATAACATCACTCAAGGCAGACCTTGAAACACTCCGCGCGGAGAAGATCGCACTTGAGTCTGAAAAGGCCTCGCTTGAGGAAGAAATCACAAACCTTGAGACCGAAACCGCAAGGCTTAAGGCACTTATGGACGGCAACTCCAACGCACTTTTGGAGGAAATATCAAAGCTTGAGGAGCAGGTTGAGACTCTTGAAGCAAAGGCGGCTTCGCTTAACAGCACGAAGGAGGATCTCGAAGCTCGGATTGTCCGCCTTAATGACACGGTAACCAATCTCGAGGCTTTGGTAGGCGAGATTAACGAGGCCTCCGCGAAAAAGGATGAGGAGATAGCAGCCCTTCGCAAATGCCTTGAGGATATACACACCTTCAAGGACGGAGTATGTACTACCTGCGGTAAAGAGGGCAAAAAGGCATACACCCGCGAGGGTGATTACATCTATTTCGGCGAATATCCCCAGACGTTAAAGGCCGATAGCGTAACCATTACCTCAACCACCGACGAACGTGGCTACTACCTGGGTGACGACGGATGCTATTATGCCAAGGTAAGCGCAGATCCTCACTATAATGACTTTACCTTCTCCACAGGAGCAAGCATAACGAAAGGAAC
>JAZSJI010000190.1:0-5214 GCA_045534235.1 Candidatus Flemingiibacterium sp.
AGCGTAGATAGAGCCCTTGAAGAAGTTCTCAACCTTGCCAATGAAGAGGCCATAGTACCAGCTGGGAAGATCAGCGAGGGTGATGCTGCCAAACTTGTTGAGAGCAACTACCTTCTCTTCGCCGTTTGCGTATACGTTGAGGTCCATCTTACCGAAGTCGAAGTCTGCAACAGAGTCGAGAACTACGAATTCAGTCTTAGCAGCTGCAGCTGCCTCTTCCTCTACAGCCTCTGCGAAAATAACGAGACCGTTAATTGCGTAGAAGTTGTACTCATAACCAAGAGCATTGGTCTTGAGGAAGTTGGTCCAATCGCCGAAGATTTCGAAAACAAGACCCTTGTTAAGGTTGTCAAGAGTGAGATCGTAATTATCGAGATTGTATTCTACAGGCCATGCGCCAAAGTCAGCAAGCTCGTAGTCTGCAAGATCCTTAGCGTCGTATACAGTCTCGCCGAAGGTGAGCTTGTAGTTACCGTCGTTAACGGTAGCGGTGGTATCGATCTTGTTGAGCTTAGCGGTGTTAAGATCGAAGGTCTCGATAACGTTTACCTTACCGGTAATTTCGTTGTAGGTGAAGGTGAAGAGAGTACCAACGGTAAGCTCCTCAGAGTAGGTGATGTTGTCAGCGTCAACTGCTTCATTTGCGAATTCAGAAGCGATAACGTCAACAGTCTCCTTACCAGCCTTCTTGTTGTTGATTTCCATCTCAACAGTGCTGTAAATAGAGATATAAACAGGTTCAGCTACTGCACGGTCATACTTGCCGTTGTTGTCGTCGTCGAAGAGCTGGAGCTCGAATGCGCCGAGTTCTTCGATTTCGTCAGCAGTAAGAGTGGAGTACTTGATGTACTCGGAGCCCTGAGCCTCATAGCCCCAAGCTGCGAGAGCCTTATCCTCAGGAATGATGGTACCAGCCTTGATACCGAATTCCTGAACGTCTACGTGAGCAGCGTAGTACTTGGTGTTACCAACGTAGCCCTTGAAGGTTGCAACAACGTGACCGTCTGCATCAACAACAGAGTCGCCGATTACAACGAGAACCTTAGCGGTGTAGGTGTTGATATCAGAGCCAGCGAAAGCAACGAGCTCGTTCTTAAGAACGGTACCGGAAACGGTGTCTACGATGTTGTAAACAGTGCCGTCGATAACGATCTTAGTAGCGGAGTTGTCGTCGAACTTAACGTCCTTTGCGTATACCTTGTCAGGAGCTGCGCCGAGCTTAACATCATAGTAGGTGCCAGCCTCTGCGTCGTAGTTGATGAGCTCAACAGCGTAGTTGAGGTAGTCTTCAACGTCAGCAGCCTCGATGCCGAGCTTCTCTACAGGGATGTAGATCATATCGCCCTCGGGAATGCCGTTAACGATAGCCTGAACACCAACGAAGGTGCCCTCTTCCTTATAGTCCTTGGAGTTGTAACCCTCTGCATAGGACTGAAGGGGAGTAGCAGTGATAACGAAGAGGTCAGAAGTTCTAACTACGTCGAGATCAAAGTTCTCGGTTGCGAAGCTTACGTCGCTGTTAGCGCGCTCAGCATAGATCATGTTGTAGATGATCTGAGCGGTCTCAGCTCTGTCAAGAGTGGTGTAAAGAGCGTCAACTGCAACGCCCTCAGTGAGACCAAGCTCTACAGCCTTGTTGTAGAAGCCCCAAGGATATTCGAGGTTGGTGTAACCAAGTGCACGAACAGCCATGGTGAGTGCATCAACATATGCGATGTTGCCTGCAGGATCGAAGGTGGACTCGGTGCGGCCCTTGATGATGCCGTTAAGGAATGCGTACTGAATAGCACCCTTGTAATCAGTTACATCAGCAAAAGGAACGATACCGTTTGCCCAAAGAGTGGAGTCAGCCTCAACGCCAACCTCACCGGTAGCTGCACGAGCTACGAAGAGAGCCATCTGGTATCTCTGAACGTCTGCGTCAGGACCAAAAGTGGTGTCCGAAGTACCGCGAACGATACCCTTCACTGCGAGGTCGTTGATAGCAGCAGCATATGCGTTATCAGCAGCAACGTCAGTGAAATCAGCGGAAACCACAGCAGAAGCGCCAACTACCATAATCATAGCGAGCACTAATGCAAGAAACTTCTTAAGATTTCTCATTTGTTTGTTTCTCCTTTAAAAAATTATTTCCGGTTAGATCCTCACCCGTGTACATCCTTCCTCGAAATCCAACGTTCGGTCTCACGTGAACGTCTTTCATTCTTCGGTACAGATTTACGCATAGTGAAGATTTTCCCTGTACATATGATACTACAAGTCCATTTTTTTTGCAATAGGTTTACATTGTTTGTAAGGTATTTGTAATTTTAAATGGGGTTTAATATTACGAAGCAACCATCAGCACACGTTTCAAAAACCGTCCAAAAAGTTCGGTGTAGCCTATCTTTTTCGCACTTTCAGCCGCAGTCACGGGAGTTTTCAAAAAGGTTTCTCCGTCAAGTAAAAATTCAACGTATCCAAGCTCGTCGCCCACCTCTACGGGCGCATTTACCGCGTCAGGAAGCACCAAATTCTCCGTTATGCGCGCGCTTTGCCCCTTTTCGAGCACGGCAGACTGCTCGACGGCGGCAATTTTCACCGTATCAGCCACTCCGCCGATTAAATTAAGAGCCTCGGGGAGCGTTTTCGCGCCGAGAGTTACCGCCTCGTAGTTGGCGAAGCCGTAGTCAAGCAGTTTTTTGGCAGTTTCGTTGCGCGTGTCACGCGTCGGCGACGCCATAACGACGGCGATAAGCTGCATACCGTCGCGCTCGGCGGTTGCAGATATGCAGAACTTCGCCTTCGAGGTCGAGCCGGTCTTGAGTCCGTTCGCGCCACGATAGAAGCGCACGAGGCGGTTGGTATTCGTAAGCCCGAACGCGCCGTCGCGGATAGTATCCATCCAGATTGAGGACAGCTCGAGTATCTGCGGGTGCTTTGTAATAAGCTCGCGCGACATTATCGCAATATCCCTCGCGCTCGTCACGTGGCCGTCGATGCCGTCATCAAGTCCGTTGGTGTTGAGAAACACCGTATTTACCATCCCAAGCTCCGCCGCACGCTCGTTCATACGCTTAACGAACGCTTCCTCGCTGCCAGCGACCTTTTCCGCGAGCGCCACTGCCGCGTCGTTCGCACTCGCAACGACGACGCACTTTACCATTTCCGAAACGGGCATCTCCTCGCCCGGCTCAAGGAATACCTGCGAGCCGCCCATCGACGCGGCGTATTCGGACGTCTGCACCATCTCGTCCCAGCGGAGGCGTCCGTCAGCGACAGCTTCCATTATTAAAAGAAGCGTCATTATCTTCGTAACGGACGCAGGCGGAAGCGCTTCGTCGGCATTTTCCTCGAGTAAAACCCGCCCCGTGGACGCTTCCATTAAAATATAGGAGCGTGCGTTGTAGTCCGCGGCGGATAGGGGTACGCATAATGCAAGTGCTATTATTAATAATAAGGAAAGAAAACGTTTTATCATATAAATCACCTCGGTGATGTATATGATAACAGAAAAGAAATAATGCAAAACAAAAAGTGCCCGTCACGCTGATGCGTGACGGGCTGTGTACAATCTATTATATAATGTAGGGCTTGATGTCTTCCATAAGCGCGTCGCAGTCATCTGCGTGTGCAGTGAGAGCAATCGGCTTCATAAGGTCGAGCGAGAAAATACCCATAATAGACTTTGCGTCGACAACGTAGCGGCCGGACATAAGGTCGATGTCCATATCATACTTCGCCACGATATTTACGAAATTGCGTACGTCCTCGATAGAGGAGAGCTTAATATCTACAGTTTTCATTCTTGTTTCTCCTTTATAATAAGATTGTGTATATATGATACCGCAAAAGCAAGGCTTTGTCAATATGCTTTGCATAAAATTTACATCTGCCTTACAGCACAATCTTCCTTGCCTCGAGATAGAATCGCTTGTCGTCCGCCTCGCCCATTGAGAAGGTTTTTCT
Source organism: Candidatus Flemingiibacterium sp. (assembly GCA_045534235.1). Taxonomy (GTDB): domain Bacteria; phylum Bacillota; class Clostridia; order Oscillospirales; family CAG-272; genus Flemingiibacterium. The sequence continues at coordinate 3,949 of JAZSJI010000190.1, forward strand.
CGGAAGTGCGCCGTCGTTTACGACGGTGGGGAACAGCTCGGACTTTTCCATTCCCTTGAAAATAAAGCCTATAGCATTTTCACCCGATGCAAGCTTCTTCGTAGACTCAATTCCGTGAATGTAGTCAACCTCTGCGCCCTCGTGACCCTTGAGATATCCGTCGATAAACGTCTGGAGCGTTCCGACGGGGAGCATCGAGGTGGGATTGGGAGCGGTTATTTCGCCGTATCCGTCCGCGCAGACAAATCCAAAGGTCTGCGCTGCAATTGTGCTTTCGGGAAGAGCCTTTACGTAGTCACGAAGCTCCGTCATAACATCGTTTGCGTCCACACCGAACAGCACGCGGTAGATCGGCTCGAACTCGAGCGACTCGTCGTGGATGTTGACGATCTCGCAAAGCGCGAAACGCGCGGGGTGCACGGCACGCTGTTCTTGTGTAAGCGTAGGCTTGAGGTTTTCCCAGCACGCCTTTGCCGTCGCAAGGGAATGGTTTCCGTCGCCCACAGCGAACACGAGCGGTTTGTCCGTATTCTGTGCCTTTGCCGCATCGTCAAAAAGCACCTCAAGCGCGGTGTTTACACGTGCGATCTCGTCCTGCGGCAAAAATTTGCCGAGCGAGTGACCGCTCCCGAGCATAAGGTCGAAATCATACGCGGTATCGTACGCCGCAGCCTTATTTATGATAGGCTCGATGACCGTACACCTCGGGTCGTCTATAAGCACCATAATGTGCGGAAGCTCAATCGGCGCGCCCTCGCGTATCTTAACACGCGGAGGTATGCGCTCGAGCACAGTACCCTCGGTGGCACGCACGAGCGTGGTTGCTCCCTTGTTATAATCGTAGCATTCGAGGTCGATAGCTCCGACGAGTCCGCGGCGGATTTTGCCGTTCTTCTGCGTGCGTTCGAGATATATCATCGAAGAAGGATGCACGGCGAGCGTATCATTTACGTACCGTGCCATAGCTCGATTTATTTGCGGTACGCGCTCCTCGGTCTGCGACAGATAAAGCTCGGGAAGCGTTACGCGAAGCGCAGACGGCGCGTCGCCGACCTCGCGCTCCACCGCATCCCAATACTCGGGCTCGGAGGTATATTGATCGCACGCGATACACGACCACGCTCGCATAGCGTCAGCGTCGTCCGTAAAGCGCGGAAGGAGAATATCGGCAGGATAAAAGCAATTTCTCATAGGGTATTCCTCACAGTCAAGTGTTATATATAAATATGATAGCATATTTTTGCGCGATAATCAATAAAAATCTTT
>JAZSJI010000147.1:0-8686 GCA_045534235.1 Candidatus Flemingiibacterium sp.
TCTTTATCTTGATGAGCAGAACGAGTACGACAGCGGCTACCGCGATAACCGCGGCAAGCGCTCCCACTAAAACTAAAGTTGTTTGTAGTGTTTCGTTCATATTCTTAATTTGGCGCGACGCCCGATACGGACGTCGCGCACTTATTTCTCATTCGATGCTCTGCAGGTAGTTTACAACGTCGCCGACGGTTATAAACTTTGAGAGCTGGTCGTCGTCTATCGTGATGCCAAGCTTATCCTCACAAAGCAGGATGAGGTCTGCAAGCTCAAGCGAGTTAATACCGAGGTCCTTGGTAAGCGATGCCTCGTTTGTGATAAGCGCGGGATCGATGTTGAGTTCCTCAACGAGGATGTTTTTGAATTGCTCGTACATTGGTATATACCTCCGAAATTAAATATAAGTTTTTATTTACTGAACGGCAATGTAAACTTAAATAGGGATGTGTGCGCTCACTGCGGATTACTGCAGTGCAGCCAAAGCATCTGCCTTGGTCTCAAGCACAGTATAGGCGTTCTCCACCTGCTTTTTGACAGCAGTGAGCTTGGAAGTCTCATCATTCAAAGCTGCAAGTCCGTGAGCTATCATTGCCTCAACGGATGCCTTGCTGGGACCGCCTGTGTGAATCTTGGTTTCAACGTTGCGGCAGGGATCGAGAATGCTTGCAATCTCGTCCTCCGTCATGCAAAGCGGATAACCGAGTATCTTCTTGCTTTCTTCTTCGATGCGGGCCGGTGTGAAGCCTGCGATCAGCGACTGATCCTCCAAAACGATTGCAACGATATTGCCGACAATATCGTGAGCATCTGTGAAGGAGATCGCGTATTTCTTTACCATATAGTCTGCAAGGCTTGTTACCGTGCAGAGATTTTCTGCCGCCTGACGAACGGCGCGATCCTTGCGCACGCTGCAATACGTGATGCTCTCTATCATACAGATAAGCATCTGCTTGACCTGACTTACCATCTGCCAGTACGGCAGGGGAATCTCGAAAAGGTCCATCGTGTTGCTGAATGCCGTACCCTTAAGAATGGTAGTGATCGTTGTCTGTGCACCGATAATATGACCGGCTTTGGCTCTTGCCATTTCGAGGGAAACGGGGTTTCTCTTTTGCGGCATAATGCTGCTGCAAACGGCAATCTCACCGCCAACCTCAAGAATGCCGTTTTCGAAAGTCGACCAGAAGTACATATCCTCGGCAGCACGGCTAATATTGGTAGCGAGGATCGAGAACGCCGCGGAAAGCTCAAGATAATAGTCACGCGCGCTGATACAGTCGAGCGTGTTTTCGATAACGGAGTCAAATCCGAGCAGCTTGCAAAGACCTTCGCGGTCAATGGGAAAGCTTGTTCCCGCAAAAGCCGCCGCGCCGTAGGGCGAACGGTTTGCGTTTGCGTAGGCATTCATTATGCGAGTAAAATCTCTTGTGAGAGCGCTGTTGAGCGCTGTAAAATAGTGACCGAGGGTTATGGGCTGACCGGGCTGGAAGTGCGTGTATCCGGTTATAACGGTTTCGGTGTTTTCCTCAGCTTTTTTCAGAAGAAGCGTTTGCAGCTCTATGAGAAGCTGCGCAATCTCCCATACGGAACGGCGTGCCGCCATGCGGTTAAGAACCGCGGCAACGTCGTTGCGGCTGCGTCCTACGTGAAGCTTTCCTCCCGTCTGACTGCCGATCTTTTTGAACATCTGACGCTCAACGTTGAAATAGAAATCCTCCATCTCACCCTTGATATCATCGGGCTGCATATTTTCCTTAACATAGCGGAATCCCGAAATAATAGAACCTGCGTCGGTCTTGTCAAGCAGTCCGTTTTCGGCGAGCGATACCGCGTATGCGACGTTGAGTCGTATCATATCGGGCAGAGCGACGTTAAAATCGTTAAGGATCTCATTTCTTACAACCTCGTCTGCGAAACGCTTTGACATAACCGCTTTAATACTTTCTCTCATGATTAACCCCTCAAAAATGCTTTCTTTGCTGAATGTGCGATTCTATTTGTACAAAAATCTCTTGATCTTCTTGGAGGAGGTTTTTTCAAACTCCTCTTTTCTCACTTCAACAGCGGACATATGCTTGAAGGAGGGAAGTGTGCGGTTTACGTCGTTTACGGCGTCGCGGACGATCTGCTCTATCTCCTCGTCGCTCTTGCCTTCGAGCTGCTCAAAATCAGGGTAGATAAGCGCGGTGATCGCGATCTCGCCCGACTCGTCTGCACGGCCGATAACTACAGACTCCTTGATAAGCTCGCAGTGAGAAAGATGCTCCTCAAGCTCCTCGGGGAATACGTTCTTACCGTTCGAGAGAATGATTACGTTCTTCTTTCTGCCCGTAATGAAGATATATCCGTCGGCGTCGATATAGCCGATGTCGCCCGTGCGGAACCAACCGTCCTCGGTGAATACAGCCTTGGTGGCCTCCTCGTCCTTATAGTAGCCGAGCATTACGTTGTCGCCCTTAACGAGTATCTCGCCCGTTTCGTCGTCCTCGTGAGCCTTGTCGATCTTAACGCTTACGCCGTAAACGGGAAGTCCGACCGAGCCAAAGCGCGGCTTTCGATCAGGCGGATTGCACGCAACGAGAGGCGAACACTCGGTGATACCGTAGCCCTCGTAAATTGTGATACCGAAGGTGTAAAAATCCTCGAGTATCTTCGGGCTGACGGGAGCGCCGCCGCAGATTATGGATTTAACGTCACCGCCGAGAGCGCCGGTTATCTGCGAGAAAAGCTTGGGGCGAATATCAATTCCAACCTTAAGAGCTGCTCTTGCGAGCTTCTTGCCGGTTTCGACCTTTTTGGTCATACCTTTTTTGCGGATCTCGTCGTTTATCTTCTTGTAAATCGTTTCAACAAAAAGCGGAACGAGCACAAGTGCGTTCGGCTTGTAGTTTGCAAAATTACGCATAACGTACTTTAAGCTGTCGTTTATAAACTCGGATGCGCCGATGTTGAGCGCGCCCATATGCGAGCAGGTCATCTCATACGTGTGATGCTGCGGAAGCACGGAAACGAGGCGGGTGCTGCTGTCGTACGGCGTGGTTCTGCAAGCCGCGTACGTGGCGGAACAGAGATTTTTCTCGGAGAGCATAACGCCCTTCGAGGTGCCCGTTGTACCCGACGTAAAGAGTATCGCGCACATCTTTTCAAGCTCGGGCTTGTGCTCGTAATAGGAATTGTCGCCGTTTTCCATAGCCTGCTTTCCGAGTGCGAGAAAATCCGCCCAGGGAAGCACGTGAGGCGCGTGAGGGAGCGTTTCGTCAACGCTGTCCTCGCCGCTCATAGGTATATAGTAACGAAGCAATGGAAGCTTGTCGGCGTTTTCAGTGATAACGCCCTTGAACGTAGGCGAATAAACGATAGCGGCACACTCTGCACGGTTAAGGAAATTGACAAGCTGCTCGGGTGAAAGCTCTTTATCAAGCGGTACGATTACGCCGCCCGAGCCGACAGTTCCGAGATAGGTTACGGTCGTTTTAGCAGATGTTTCGCTGATAACTGCGACGTGCTTGCCTTGTATACCGAGCGCGTTCAGCGCGGTTCCGACCTGCTCGCACTCTTCTTTGAGGCGAGTGTAGGAGAAGTGCTCCTCCTCCTTGCCTACTTTATAGACGTAGACGTCCTTATCGGGCCAAAGCGCGGCGGATTCGACCACCATATCGCGCAGGGACGGCACTTCTTTAGGAAGCACACGGGTTTGTTTGCTCATTTTGTGAACCTCTTTTATTTATGGTGAATTTTAGTTAAAATCGGCTTGTTTTTTGTAAATTATGGAACAGATTTAGTATACACGATTTCACAGATTATATTATACTATAGTATAATCAATTTGTCAAGAGGGAATTTTGTTGTTTTTACAACAAGTTTGCGGGCGCGCCGCAAGGGGCGGCGAGGTCTAAAGCCTACAAGCATATAAAAAGCGGGAGGATTCCCTCCCGCTTTATTATATCGCACGCGTAAGCTTTGCAAGCTTCTCCTTATCCTCGCTACCAAGATACTTCTCGAGCGTGTCGTACACGCTCTTGTGGTACGCGTTGAGCTTGCGTATATCCGACTCGTCGAGAAGCGACTTGTCGATGCCGTCGAGGTCGATAGGGCAGAACGTGAGATTTTCAAAACGCATAAACTGTCCGAACTCGTTTTTATTAGCCTTTACGCACACAAGCTCGTTTTCGATGCGGATACCGTGACTGCCTTCAACGTAGAAGCCCGGCTCGTCCGTGGTAACCATGCCTTCCTCTATCTTTACGTCGCCGCGTCCCCAATGGAAGCGGTTCGGCCCCTCGTGTACCGAGAGCAGATAGCCGACGCCGTGGCCCGTGCCGTGACGGAAATCAAGACCGTGCTCCCACAGCGGAGCGCGGCAGACAGTGTCGAGTGCCGTACCCGTCGCGCCTTCAAGGAACGTGAGGCTCATCAGGCGTATCATACCGCACGCAGTGAGCGTATAGTGCGTTCTTACCTCATCGGGAATATCGCCGAGCACGAAGGTACGTGTGATGTCCGTCGTACCCTCGAGGTAGTGTCCGCCTGAGTCGATGAGAAGCATCGGTACGGGGGCGGCTTTGTCAACCTTGGAGAAATTATCGGGCGATGCGGAGTAGTGCGCCATGGCCGCGTTCGGGCCGAACGCGCATATTGCGCCGAACGACTCGTCAACGAACGTGACGCCGACCGTCTTTGCACATTCCTTGCGCAGTCCGAGCAGGTACTCGTCCACGGTAAGCTCGTCGAATTCGCGGCTGCCGAATTTTAGTTCTATCATCATTTTGGTCATAGCAAGACCGTCGGCAACGTGGCTGATGCGCAGATTTTCAAGCTCGGTTTCGTTTTTCCTTGCTTTTAAAAGAAGCGTCGGGTTGTCGCCGTTTATTATTTCGGAGCCTGCAAGCGTATCAACTATCGCCGCGGAAACGGCACTCTTATCAAGCAGTACCTTTTTGCCCGAAAGTGCCTTGAGGTCTGCGAAAAATTCGCCGTACGGACGGACGGTAACGCCGTCATTTTCAAGCGACGCCTTGACGTCGGACACCGCTTTTTCGCTGACGTAAAGCTTGTCCTCGTCTGCACTCACGATAGTGTACGAGAGGAAAACGGGGGTGGTGGTAACGTCGCCGCCGCGAAGGTTGTAAAGCCACGCGATGTCGCAAAGGCTCGACATAACGAGCGCGTCAGCACCCTTGTCGGCGATTATTTTTCTTACGTCCGCGAGCTTTTCACTATGCGTACGTCCGCAGTATTTCGTGTCAAGCTCCCATATCTTCGACTCGGGAAGCGCGGGACGGTCAGCCCAAATATGACCGACAAAGTCCGTATCGGTCACGATGGACGCGCCATCGGGAAGCTTCTTCTTTATGCTGTCGATAACGCTCGCGCCAACACACTTGCCGTCAGTCGCGAGGCACTTATAGCCGCCCTCAAAAAGCGAGATTATATATTCGTTTGGTGTGGGTACGCCCTCCATACCGACGCGCATAAGGTCGATAGTTGAGCCTGCAAGCTGACGCTCTGCCTGAATATAGTAGCGGCCGTCGGTAAAGAGCTTTGCCTCATTCTTCGTAATAACGAGCGTGCCTGCCGAGCCTGTAAAGCCCGACACCCACGCGCGGGATTTGAAAAAGTCGCCAACGTATTCGGACTGATGATAGTCGTCCGAGGTGATGAGGAGTATGTCCGCACCGCGCTCGTTCATAAGCGAACGGAGTGCGGAAAGCTTTTCGGTAGTAGTCATAATTTTATCCTTTCACTATTTGTTGTTTTCGAGGCTTGAATCGTACGAGGACGCTTCAATAAAGGTAAGATTTTTGCCGCTAAGCTCGTCCGACTCGGGTATCTCCACGCCGTACGTGCTCTCATATATCTCGATGCTCGCACTCATAAGCCCGTCCTTCGATACGTCCTCGCGCCAGAAAACGTCGAGGTAAAGCGTTTCGACTTCTGTAAGGTCAACGCCCGTGAATACCACGCGTCTGAACTCGTAGAGCAGACGGCTTTTTGCGGCGAAAACGTAATCCGTGTATACGTTGCCCTTATCGTCGGAGAGGATATAGACGAACACCTCACCCGTTGGACGCTCGGTAAGTGCGTACTTTTCCATAAGCGTGTTAACGGTGCTGCGGCTGTTGTAGCGCACGGTAAGCTGTACTTCGCCTGCGGACTCTGAAAGTGCGACGTTTGAAACGTGATACCAGCCACGCTGAAGCTTGCCGTTTTCGTCCTTGCCGTTGTCGCTGAAGGATTCGAGCGGCTCCTGCATAACGGCGTCGAACGTGCCGCCGTTTACGGTCGCGACGATACCCTGTGTCGCGCTGACGCCCGTGAACGCCCTCGGTATACGCATAAGCAGCATACGTCCGATAAGCAGAGTAAAGGTGGTGACGATTATAAGGGTTGCGATAAGCTTGAATATGAATTTTATGATTTTTGCAGGAGTGAAGCGTTTTTTCGATTCCTCCCACTCGTAATAGTCCATATCTTCCATAGGAAATTCTCCTTTTCGAGCATACTCCTATAATTATAGCACGGATTTTGTTAAAATTCAAGAAGAAGTTAGAGAATAATGTATTAAAAATAAAAACGGGCGGATGTTTTCCGCCCGTAGGTTTATTTGTCGTTTTCGATAATGTCCATTGCGGTTGCAAGGGATCTCTCGAGGAATTTTGTCCATCCCTCAGGATCTATAAACGGATTGACGTCCGTCGTGCCGAGCGCGGCAAGCTTTTCCTTGGTCTTGTTGTTCCATACGTGGTTGCCGAGGAATATATCGACCTTTTCGTTAAGTAAGCGTTTAACGCTTGCAACATATTTTTCGCGGCAGTCGTCGGGGAGATTGTTTTCTGTAAGAAATTCGCGCATCATAGTATTGCTTCCCGCACCGCCGAACATTCCTGCGCGGTAGGTCGTGCCGTCCTCGGTAACGTCGAAGAAGATTGATATCGTACCGTCCGTGTGACCGGGGGTGGAGATGCACTTTATGCTGGTGTTGCCAAGCTCGATTACATCGCCGTCCGAAATAAGCACGTCGGGAGTGAAGGGACGGAAGGGGTAGTGGAATATTTCGCCCGAGATAAGCGGCATATCGTCCTTTGAGATGAACACCTTCGCGCCGGTCAGCTCGACGAGTGCGGCAGTTGCGTCAACGTGGTCGTAATGCGCGTGGGTGAGGATTATGTATTTGATGTCCATCGGGTCGAGTCCGACGCGGTGCATATTGTCGATAACGACGTACAGTGCCTCGTAGTAGCCGGGGTCGATGAGTATAAGTCCGTCACCGGTGTCAATAACGTGAGTGGATGCAGGATGCGTACCGACGTAGTAGATATTACCGATCATTCTTGCCGGTGCAACGTAGTCTTTTTTAGCAAATTCCATTTGTAAACTCCTCCGGGAAATTAAACTTCATAGATATTTTAGCACACCTTTTCGCAAAAGGCAAGAGGAAATGATAAATAATTCAAAAAACGTACTTGAAAAAAACATATATATGTGGTAAAATATAAAATAATGGCAAAATGTATCTATAATCAAGGTTTACATATACCGAAAGGACATACTCATGGAATACAGAATTTCAAACAAGATGCAGGACCTAAAGCCCTCCGCGATCCGCGAGATATTCAAGGCTTTGTCCGACCCGACGATAATCTCCTTTGCCGCAGGTAATCCCGCACCCGAATCGTTCCCCGTAGACGACCTCGCGCGACTCTCCGCAAAAATATATGCAGAGGAGCCGTCGAAGGCACTTCAGTACGGCATCACCGAGGGCTATCCCGCGCTTCGCGAGGACGTTATAGCGCGTCTTACCACTCGCTTTAACATAAATATGGACGGTCAGACGACTATTATCACCTCGGGCGGTCAGCAGGGAATTGAACTGCTCGCAAAGACGATGTGCAACGAGGGTGATACCGTTATCTGCGAAAATCCGAGCTTTATCGGTGCTCTCAACGCGTTCCGCTCGCTTGGCTGCAAGACCGTCGGTGTACCGCTCGAGGATGAGGGCGGTATCGACCTTGAAGCGCTCGAGCAGACGATGAAGAACGAGCCTCGTGCGAAGATACTTTACCTTATCCCGACCTTCCAGAATCCCGCGGGCACCTGTATGCCGCTTTCCAAGCGCAAGGCTGTGCTCGAGCTTGCAAAGAAATACAATATCGTAATTTTAGAGGACAACCCTTACGGTGAGCTTCGCTTCGCAGGACAGGAGATACCTACCATCAAGTCGCTTGACACCGAGGGCGTGGTCGTCTACTCGGGCTCGTACAGTAAGGTATTGTCGGCAGGTATGCGTATCGGCTTTATCTGCGGTCCCGACGAGGTCGTTACCAAGATGGTCGTTGCAAAGCAGGTCGAGGACGTTCACACTAACCAGTTCTTCCAGATGCTCTGCCATCGCTACATTACCGAGTGCGATATTGACAAGCATATCGAGGGTATCCGTGCACTTTATCGCCGTAAATGCAATCTTATGCTCACTGAGCTTGACAAGAATATGCCCGACTGCGTTAAGTACACACGTCCCGAGGGCGGTCTGTTCCTCTGGTGCACGCTTCCCGATTACATAGACCAGGGCGCGTTTATTAAAAAGGCAATGGAGAAGAAGGTTGCCGTCGTTCCCAGGCAGGCGTTCAACTGCGACACGAGTGCACCCTCGTAGTGCTTCAGACTCAACTATTCCACGCCGTCCGACGAG
>JAZSJI010000125.1:0-2721 GCA_045534235.1 Candidatus Flemingiibacterium sp.
GCGAAAAAGTCTTGTTGCCAAGCCCCTTCATATGGCTCGATGCGGACAGCACGAGCGGTCCGGACACGCCAAAATGCGTGATAAGCATCTCGCCCTGCTCAAAGTAAACCTCCCTCTCGCCGTCGCGCACGGTAAGCGTGACGTTGCGAAGCGAGAGTCCCATCGCTTCACGCGTCCATTTTTCCTTACACTCGATAGGTACGAGCGAGGGCTTCGGCGCGACCACCGTATGCCCGAAGGCTTCGGCGAACTTGTAGCCGTCGCCCGTCGAGCCCGTCAGCGGATAGGATGCGCCGCCCGTCGCGATTATAACCGCGTCTGCGCGGTATACTTGTCCGCCTGCCGTGACGGCAAAATCCTCGTCCTTCGTGACGTTAGACACGCGCGCGGTGACGACCTTCACGCCAAGTCGGTGCATACGATTTTTGAGCGCACCGCAAATGTCGCCCGCCTTGTCCGACACGGGAAAGACACGCTCGCCACGCTCGGTCTTGAGCGGCACACCAAGCTCCTCGAAGAACGCCATAACGTCCTGCGGCGTGAAATTACTCAGCGCCGTGTACATAAAGCGCGGATTTGTGGGTGTATTTTCGATGTGGGTGTTAACGTCGCTGTTGTTGGTGACGTTGCAACGGCCCTTACCCGTGATGAGGAGCTTCTTGCCAAGGCGGTCGTTTCGCTCGATGAGCGTGACCTCTGCGCCTGCCTCACGCGCGAATATCGCCGCGGTCATACCTGCCGCGCCGCCGCCTATTACGATGATTTTTTTCATTTTGCACCCTTTTTACGTTCTCTTGTCGTAAACCTCGTACTCGTCCCAGATGGTTTCAAGCTTTTCAAAGGTCGCCGAAACCTCGCCCTGCTTCTTTTTGCCGATAGCAACGATAAGCGCGTTGATTATCGAAAGCGGCGCAACGAGCGAATCGACGAACGATGCCATATCGCTCTTTGCGAGCAGAAGGTCGTCCGCATGCGCCGCGATAGGCGACACCGCGCTGTCCGTCAGCGCGATAACGTGCGCCGACTGCGACTTCGCGTATTCGAGCGCGTTGATAATGCGCTTCGAGTAGCGAGGAAAGCTTATGCCGATGATAACGTCGTCCTTCGAGATGCGAAGTATCTGCTCGAACACCTCCGAGCCGCTCGTCGTGCGCACAAGACGCACGTGCGGAAAAATGAGGTTTAAGTAGAAAAAGAGGAAATCCGCGATAGCCGAGGACGAACGCATACCGATGATGTATATCATCTTCGCGTTAATCATGGCGTCCACCGCGCGGTTGAAGCTCTCGCGGTCAACTCTATCGAGCGTGCGCTTGATATTATCAACGTCGGACGCAAGTACCTTTTCAAGCAAGTCCGCGTCGCCGATGCGGTCGTTGGTTATCTCGATACGCTGGAGCGTAGTCAGCTTCGTGCGGATAAGCTCCTGAAGCGAATGCTGAAGCTCGGGATAGCCCGCAAAGCCAAGCTCGCTCGCAAAGCGTACGACCGTCGACTCGGATACGCCAACGAGCGCGCCGAGCTTCGCCGCAGTCATATACGCCGCCTTTTCGTAGTGCTCGAGTATATACGAGGCGATAAGCCGCTGTCCCTTTGATAGCTTTGGAAGCTTACCGTTAATTATCCCAAGAAGGTCGGCGTTTCCCTTTTCCGTGCTCATTTTACACCTATGTCGCGGCGATAATGCATATCGGTGAACTCAATCTCGCCGATAGCCGCGTAAGCCTTCTTTATAGCCTCGGCGTGGTCAGCACCCTTCGCGGTAACGCCGAGCACACGTCCGCCCGAGGTAACGAGCTTGCCGTCCTTAATGTCCGTGCCTGCGTGGAACACCATAATGTCGTCCTTGCCTGCAAGCTTTTCAAGTCCCTTTATCTCGTAGCCCTTGTTATACTTCGTAGGATAACCGCCCGATGCCGCAACTACGCACACGCAAGCGTTATCCTCCCACTCGATGTCGATGGTATCAAGCTTTTCGTCGATAACAGCGTTGATGATAGCAAGGAAATCGGTCTTGAGTCTGGGGAGCACGACCTGCGTTTCGGGATCGCCGAAGCGCGCGTTATATTCGATGACCTTCGGGCCGTTTGCGGTGATCATAAGACCGAAGTATATAACGCCCTTGAATATTCTGCCCTCTTTGATAAGTCCGTCAACAGTCGGGCGGAAGATAGTCTTCATACAAACGTCCGCAATCTCGGGAGAGTAGATACGGCTCGGCGAGAACGTGCCCATACCGCCTGTGTTAAGTCCCTTGTCGCCGTCAAGCGCACGCTTGTGGTCCTGCGCGGAAACCATCGGAACGACGGTCTTGCCGTCGCAGAATGCGAGCACCGATACCTCGGGGCCGGGGAGGAACTCCTCGATAACGACCTTGTTGCCCGCGTCACCGAACGCCTTGTCGTCCATAATCTCGCGAACGCCTGCCTCTGCCGCCGCCATATCCTCGGCGATGATAACGCCCTTGCCGAGTGCAAGACCGTCCGCCTTGATAACGGTCGGGAAGCTGTTTTGCTCCTTGATATAAGCGATAGCCGCCGCGGAGTTATCAAACTCCTCATAATTCGCGGTGGGTATGCCGTACTTCTTCATAAACTTCTTCGAGAACACCTTACTGCCCTCGATAATAGCCGCGTTTGCACGCGGACCGAACGCGCGGATGCCCTCGGCTTCGAGTCTGTCGACCATACCGAGCATCAGAGGATCGTCGGGAGCGACGAA
>JAZSJI010000161.1:0-5655 GCA_045534235.1 Candidatus Flemingiibacterium sp.
TTACCGTGAGGACCCCAGTTGATGATCCTCTCGCCGCGGTATATAAGCCCCTTGTCGTAGAGGCGCTTGAATACCTCGCGCACAGCCTTACTGCAACCCTCATCGAGGGTGAAGCGCTCACGGCTCCAGTCACAGGACGAACCCATCTTCTTAAGCTGCTCGATAATTCTTCCGCCGTACTGACGCTTCCAGTCCCACGCGCGAACGAGGAACTGATCGCGGCCGAGGTCCTCCTTGGTAAGACCCTCCTTACGCATCGCCTCAACGATCTTCGCTTCGGTTGCGATGGACGCGTGGTCGGTACCGGGAAGCCAAAGGGTAGCAAAGCCCTTCATTCTCTTATAGCGGATGAGGATATCCTGAAGAGTGTTATCGAGCGCATGGCCCATGTGGAGCTGACCGGTAATGTTTGGAGGCGGAATAACGATGGTGTACGGGGTCTTGTTTTCGTCGCGAACTGCGGTGAAATAGCCCTTGTCGCACCAATTCTTGTAGATGCGGTCCTCGAACTCCTTCGGGGCGTAGTTCTTTGGAAGATTAATTTCCGTGTTCATTTTGAGTATCCTTTCCTTGTTTCGTCGGGACTAAAAAAGCGCCCCGACACTTATTGTGTCAGGGCGCGATAGCGCGGTACCACCTGATATTTCTAACTCAGCGAAAGGCGTTTACCTTTCTGCTTCTGTAACGTGAAGCGCACGGCGTCGGCTACTTGGCAAAAAGCGGGTCGTCGAGGACGTCGACCCCTACAAAATTTGCGGTCAACGCTAAAACGGCGTCCGGATTGCTGTTCACGTGGCGGCTCGGGGACTACTTCGATAGCTTTGCGCGACCGTCTTGCACCGACCGACGGCTCTCTTAACGCGCTCTGGGAACCTACTCCTTCCCGTCATTGCCTTTATGATAGTATAACACGCATTTTTTATTTTGTCAAGAGGCAATCGCGATTTTTCTCACCTTTTGCCAACTCGGAGCGCATTGAGTATCGCGAGCACAGACACGCCGACGTCCGCGAACACCGCGAGCCACATATTCGCCGCGCCGACAAATCCGAGCAGCATTATAGCTCCCTTCACTGCGAGCGCGAATACCGTGTTCTGCCTTGCGATGCGCACGGTACGGCGCGAGAGCCTTATCGCATCTGCAATCTTCGCGGGATCGTCCTGCATCAGAACAACGTCCGCCGCCTCAATAGCCGCGTCCGAGCCGATACCGCCCATAGCTATACCAACGTCCGCGCGGACAAGCACGGGTGCGTCGTTGATGCCGTCGCCGACGAACGCACATTTGCCCGTATCGAGCAGGCGCTCTATCTCGGCAACCTTATCCTGCGGCAAAAGTCCCGCGCGGTACTCGTCAATATTTATCTCGCGTGCGACGCGCGAGGCGACCGCCTCGTTGTCGCCCGTCAGCATAACGGTACGCTTTACGCCAAGCGCACGAAGGCTCAATATAGCCTTTGCCGAAGTCGGCTTTATGCGGTCGGATACCGTAATCGTGCCGACGAGCTTCCCTCCAAGCAGTACGAACACAACCGTTTCGCCGTCGCCGCCAAACTGCACGTGTCCGCCAAGCGTGGCTATAAGATGCTCGCCGCCAACGGCTACCGTTCTGCCGCCAATCCTGCAAACAACACCGCCTCCGCTTATTTCACGCACCTCGGTGACGTCCGACGTGTCAGGCTCGCCGTACGCCGCTACGATTGAGCGTGCAATCGGATGCGAGCTTGCCGCCTCAGCCTTCGCCGCGAGAGCTAAAAGCTCGCTCTTGTCAATGCCGTACGCGTGCACCTCGCAGACGCTGAACTTTCCCTCTGTGAGCGTACCCGTTTTGTCAAACACGACCGTGTCGATTTCGGCGAGCGCTTCAAGAGAGTTTCCGCCCTTGACGAGTATACCGCCTCTCGCCGCCGCACCGATGCCGCCGAAGAATGACAGCGGCACGGAGATCACGAGTGCGCACGGACAGCTTATAACGAGAAAATTAAGCCCCTGATACACCCACCTCTGCCACTCGCCCGTAATGAGCGAAGGAACGATTGCAAGCAGTAGCGCGGCGATGACCACTGTCGGCGTGTATACGCGCGCAAAGCGCGTGATGAACGCTTCTCTTTTCGACTTCTTCGCCGCCGAGTTTTCAACAAGGTCAAGTATCTTCGCCGCAGTCGACTCGCCAAACGGCTTCGTCACACGTACGCGGATAAGCCCCTCGCAGTTGAGGACTCCCGAGCATACCTCGTCGCCAACCGCCACCTCGCGCGGCAGGCTCTCACCCGTGAGCGCGGATGTATCGAGCGAAGTAGCGCCGTCGACGACAGTACCGTCGAGCGGTATCTTCTCGCCGGGCTTTATAACGATAATCTCGCCAACCTCGACCGTTGCAGGATCAACCGTGTGCACCTCACCGTCGCGGACAACATTTGCGCTGTCAGCGCGAAGCTCCATTAAAGAGGTTATAGACCTTCGCGAGCGCGACACTGCAATAGACTGGAACAGCTCGCCGACCTGATAAAACAGCATTACCGCAACGCCCTCGGAAAATTCGCCGAGCATGAACGCACCGAGCGTTGCTATCGCCATAAGGAAGCTTTCATCGAGAAGCTGTCCCGAGAATATCCCTCGCACAGCGGCAACGAGAACGGGCAGACCTGCGATAATATACGCCGCCGCAAAAAACGGCAGACCTATCCACGAGTATCCGATAATGTGCTCGCCTAAAACGGTTGCGGCAATGCCAAGCACGAACAGCACAGCCGCGACGATTATTTTGCGAAGTGCCCTTCTCTGTTTTTTAGTCAGTCCGGTCATAATACGATCCTGCAATCGGGTTCGATCTTTTTAATTATCTTCTGTGCCGCTTTAAGTATCTCGCTCTGATCGTCACACTCGGTTTCGAGCACGAGCTTCTGTGTCATAAAGCTGATGCTCGCCGACGTAACTCCGTCAAGCTTGCTTATTGCCGCTTCCATTTTAGCCGCGCAGTTCGCGCATTCGAGATCTTCAAGTAAGTATGTCTTTTTCATTTTTTAAACCTGCATATCTTTCATATATTAATAATGAAGATTTTCTTTCATTTATTAAAAGAAAACGTGTGAAATTTATTCCTCGATGTGCTCGATGCCCATCGAGATAATGGTCTTTACGTGATCGTCTGCGAGAGAATAGTAGACCGTCTTTCCCGCGCGCCTTGTTTTGACAAGCCGCATCTGGCGTAGCACACGAAGCTGATGCGATATTGCCGACTGCGTCATATCGACGACACTCGCGATGTCGCACACGCACATCTCTCCCTCGTGCAGTACGTACAGTATCTTTATGCGCGTAGAGTCGCCGAAGGTTTTAAACAGCTCCGACAGCTCATACAGCGTATCCTCGTCCGGCAGCTCGCTCATCACTCGTTCTACAAGCGCGCAATGCTCCTCACACGGACAGTTCTCTGTTCGTTGACTTTGCATAATTTTCTCCTTCCTCATATGAATATGTGTTCATATATCAATATTATACCACATCAGGCACAAATGTCAAGGTTTTTATGCTGTTTTGGGTATATCGCTGTAATTGGAAGTCATTTTCAGCGCCTCTGCTGTGCATTTTGCAAAATGCGTGAATGTTCGTGCACATTTTGTGAACATCTGCGCGTATGCGTTTATACGTGCATAATTATGCGAGATTTTTTGTATATTTTCCATATTGCTTGGTCTAATCACCTTTTTTTGGGAATTTTTTTGGTTTTTTCTTGTATATTTCGCATATTTGTGTGCATATTCAAAGCAGACGCAATTGGGTAAACTGACCATTTTCACCAAAACCACTTGCAAAAAAAAAATATCTGCGATATAATAGTTCTTGCCCTCGCTCTTCGGGGGTACGGTACCCTACCCTGTCGGTACCGTCATAGCAAACGGTGCTCTCGCATATAATCTCTGTGTGAGCCGCACCGCCCGCTTACCGCTACACGGAAGTTTGTCCTTCGGAATTTCCGTACCCTCATAGCGGCAAACACGAAAGGAAAAATTATGAAAGCTAACTTAACAAATCACAGGATGGGAGGTGAGTCACAGTGATCGGTTCCACTATCGAGCAAAAGCGCACGTTCTCCGTTGCGATCACATTAATATTCGCGATAGTCTTTGGTTGTATCGCAGCCTGCATTATCGCAGCAGCTCCCCGTGAGGAAGCCGAGCCGCTGATGACCGCCGCTATCGAACCGCAGCGCATAAGTGCTCCGGCAGACGTACCCTCCACTTCCCTGCTAGATCCCGCGGTAACGCGTGAGTTAGAAACGGAAGCTGTTGCTCCGACAACGGTATTGACTCACACCGACAATATCAAAGCCGATGCACCCGAGACTGCAGCCGTGTCGGAAACAACTGCTCCGGAAACAACCGCCGCACCCGAGACCACTGCCGCACCAGAAACCACCAAGGCTCCCGAAACGACTAAGGCACCCGAAACCACCGTTCCTGTCGGAAACGAATCGTTCTACGTAGTTCCCGAAATAAAAAGCGGATTTTTGGCGGACGAGCTTGGCGTGGCTTACACCGTTATGACTCCCAAGGTTTCCATAACCGAAGAGGAGCTTATGTTTGCGGCAACCATTGTTCAGCTTGAGGTTATGGGCAACGGCTCGAGCCTCTACAGATTTGATGACGTCACCCTTAAGTATTGGGAAATGTGCGCAGTTGCACAGTGCATCCGTAACCGTGCGGAAAGCAGACGCTTCCCGAACACCGTTTACGATGTAATGTTCCAGTCGCACACCACTCCGCGCGGCAAGGTTATCTACCAGTTCAGCCCTGCCACGAAGCTCTCGCAGTTCACTCCCACAGAGGAAGCAATCGTAGCAGCTCGCGAGGTACTTATCAACGGAGTTTCCGTTCTTCCCTCGAATTATTACTACTTCTGCGCAACTCGTATTGTTGAGTCCTTCGAGGCAAACAATGCATTTATGATGGTCATCAAGGCAGACGGCACCTTCGATAAGGCGCAGGGCCACCTGACCACCTTCTACGCAGGTCATCCGTAAAAGTCAAAAAGCCTCGGTCTAATGACCGAGGCTTTGATTTTACACTTATAAAAATCGAAACTTAAATTTGCATAAAAAGGACGGGCAAAAATCGCCCGTCCTTTAATATTTATTCTTCGTATGCGTCGCCCTCGTCGCTCTCGCTTTGAAGGACGGTTATCGTCGCAGCCTCGATCTGATGATCTAGAATTTCGCTGACTTTTATAGAAAGTCCCCAAGCCTCAAGCTCGACAGCTTCGCCGTCGTCGGGAATGCTTCCAAGCTCTGCAAATATCATACCGCTGAAGGTGTCAAAATCGTTGATGGGAAGCTCTACGCCGAGCTTTTCGGCAATTTCGTCGAGCGGTACGTTTCCGCGAAGTGCGAAGGTGCGCTCTCCGATTTCCTCGAAGGATTCAGTTGCCTCCTCAGCCCCCGTATCTTCTGTGCCAAGGTCGCCTACAAGACGCGCGACAAGGTCGTTCGTCGTAACGATGCCGCGCATTCCGCCGTACTCATCGAGCACAACCGCGAATGTTTTTCCGTTCGTTCTCATATTGCGGAACAGCACGTCTGCTTTTACACTTTCCGGAACAAAGTACGGAGTCTTTACAGCCTTCTCCATAACCGCCTCGCGCGTTTTATCCTCAAGTC
>JAZSJI010000148.1:0-4553 GCA_045534235.1 Candidatus Flemingiibacterium sp.
TTGCAAGCTCTACGATCTCAAAAGCATATTTTTTCTTGCCGTTTTCAAGCATCTTTTTGTAGATGGGATAATTCACGCCACATCCGATCATGCCGATAATGCCGACGACGATTCCGAGAAGCATGCCGGCGATACCGCTGCCGATAACCTGCATTGCAAGGCACATTCCCGTGCCAAATACAAGCGCGGAAATAATACCGAATGTATAAGTGAATACGGTCGCAGGCATTTTTGCCTTTGCGTCGAGCTTGCGGAGTGCAACGATCTTGGAGTTGTCCTTGGGAGCGTACTCCTTGGCGATAGATTCTGCGTAGATTTTGTCTGTGTTCATTTTGTAATCTCCTTTTCATTTGATGTCTATATTGTACCAGATGAAAAAGGAAATCGGAACAACACGTTTCGGAATTTGTGTTGTTTTGAGTATTTTTAGTGTAATTCAAGCCAACGCTCGCGTGTCATCAGCATTACGTGACCTGTGCGTATCTCATTCATAAGCTTAACTTCAATACCCTCGGTGGTATGATGATAAACGAATCCGAGTTTTTCCTGCACACGGCGGCTCTTGAGGTTGCCATCGTAGTAACCGCACCAGATACGCTTCATTGAAAGCTCTTCGAAGGCGTAACGAAGCATCTCACGTGAGGCCTCGGGGATGAGCCCCCGCCCCCAAAAAGGCTTGCCGATCCAATAGCCAAGCTCGTATTCGTCATCAAGCTCTGCAAGATCGGCACGGTGAAAGCCAATACTGCCTATGGGCTTGCCGTTTTCTTTCAGGCAAACTGCATACGTTTCTGGTGCCGAAAGCACGTCGCGTATAATCTCTCGGCTGTTTTGAACGCTCGTGTGCGGCGGCCAACCCGCAGCAGGTCCCACATCCGGATCACTCGCATATTTATATAAATCTTCTGCGTCGTCCTCATGCCACGGGCGCAGAACAAGGCGGGTAGTTTCCAAAATCATACATTTCCCTCCATTACCAAACAAACGGCAAAAGCCTGTATTTAACTTGCTTTTTATATTCGCGGTAGCCGTCAAGCCCGGCTTCAAGCACCTTCTCCTCGTTCTGTATGCGAACTGCGATCACCGCAATATACGGCACAAAGCAAAGCAGTGACCACCAAGAGCCAAGTATGACGGGAATGGACAGAAAGAGCCACAGCGTCACCGCGTACATCGGATGACGCACGATACTGTAAAGCCCCGTATCGACCACCTTTTGATCGTCCTGCACTTCTACCGTTCTGGAAAGATACGCGTTTTCGCGCATCACCTCGGCATAAAGTGCGTAAGAGATCAGCAATACGACCGATGCGGTAATTATGCACCAGAGCGGCATCTCCGACCAACCAAGACGAAAATCAAGCCCCGCAACGACAAAGCCTGCAATGAACAGTACCCCCGATACAGCGACAACTCCCTTTTGCGTATTCTCGCTTTCCTTCGCCCCAAGTCGCTTTTCAAGAAGCGCAGGAGCCTTTATAAGTAAAGCAATTCCGAGAACAAGCATCGGAATAAACAAAAGTCCGATAAATAGCCAACCGTTCATATAGCTGAGGCTCCCTGCCGGCAGAAACAGCAATGTCCCCACAAGAAAAAGCCCGACTGTAAATTTCATCAAAGCGCTGCACGCAAGCTTCATACTCCTTCTCCTTCCGTTTTTCCAAATCACCTATTCATCGTTACAAACGCGCCAAAAACTCATCTGCCTGTTCCCTGCTCTTAAATATTACGATAGATTTTCCAACCTTATATTTGTCGATCAGCGAATATATCACGGGGAGATTTTTGCTCGGGAAGTCCTCGATCTCTTGTTTTAGCTTTGTATCAAGCTCGGTGTCGATCCACGGCAGATCATAGCGCGCCTTACCAAGACGTGAGATAGCGCCATCAAGGCAGACCTCGACGGGCAGATCAAACAGAAATACAGTATCGCAAGCCGCAATTCTACTTTCTATAGTTCGGCTGTAATTTCCGTCTATTATCCACGAATCGAGCGAAAGTATCTCTGCAAGGCGAGCGTCGTATTCTTCTCTTGAAATATGTGTCCTGTCAGGCTTATGCCAAATGGCGTCAAGATAAAATAACGGCAGCCCGCTTTTATCATTCAGCTTTTCCGCGAATGTGGTCTTGCCCGATCCCGGACAGCCGATTACTATAACCTTCTTCATCTCAGTCAATATTTTCAATCGCAGCCGTCAGCCCTTTAACAATTAGGTTTAAATCCATTGACGGCTCCTTGTTCTGCTCGGTAGAATACGGTATATGTATAAAGCCCACCCTCGTTTCACTTTCCTTATAGCGCGAGAGAAGCGTATACAAGACGTCGTTGCAAACGTACGCACCGGCAGAGTATGACACGCTTGACGCTACTCCGGCGGCATTTATAGACTCCGCGATTTTACGTATAGGCAGCTTGGAAAAATATGCCGCATCTCCTCCCACAATTATCGGCTCATCCTTAGGCTGATGTCCGCAATTATCGGGGATAGACGCGTGGCGCAGATTTATTCCTACAAGCTCGGGGGTTATAGTGCTCCTTCCTCCTGCCTGACCAATACAAAGTATCACGTCGGGGCGTATTTCATAAGCCGCTTTTATAACCGTTTCTGCAGCCTCACCAAAAACCACGGGTATAAGAAGCTTGGTTAATAAATATCCGTTTATCTCCGACGGCAATCGTAAAACCGCCTCCCAGGAAGGGTTTATCACCTCTCCGCCAAACGGCTCAAATCCCGTTATCAAAAGTTTTTTCATCGAATCCTCTTTCGTGCTCTCACGGAGCGAATTTTTCTCAAGTATTTATATCGACAATTAATTATACCACACATCGCGTGAAATATCAATAATTGCCCGACATAAAGCTCCGCTGCACCGCATAAACTAATTCACCAATACATTTTTGCAGGTGAGTATATGAAGCATTCGATAAAAGAGTCCCAGCTTTTCGGCTTTGCCGTGACTTCTCTTGGCGGCACGTTATTGCATTTTCTATATGGCCTACTTGGCAATGCCAAATGGATAGCGCCGTTTTCGGGGGTGAACGAATCGACGTGGGAGCATATGAAGCTCCTCTTTTGGCCTATGTTTATTTACGCTATTGCGCAAAGCTTTTTCTTTTGTGATCGTACGGATTTTTGGTGCGTAAAGCTTCGTGGAATACTGCTCGGGCTTGTGCTTATTCCAATCATTTTCTACACCTATAACGGCGTAATCGGCAAGTCACCCGACTGGTTAAACATTGCAATATTCTTTATTTCGGCGGCGATAGCCTATATCTATGAAACGAGAACATTAAACTCGGATAAAATTTGCCGTATCCCAGCGAAATCAGCACTCATAATACTCATAGTAATCGCAGCTTTGTTCGTTATTTTTACCTTTTTAACGCCCCATATAAACATTTTCCGCGATCCGCTCACGGGTACCTACGGAATATAAAAGGTGCTGACCGAAACGGTCAGCACTTTTCTTTTAATCAACGTCCTCAAGCTCGTGACGGATGGCATCGATCGGATAAGCGTTGCTCCACGCAGCCTTACCGTTCTTGTCAAACACGGTGAATCGTATGTACTTCATCAGCGGATGAAGCTTGAACGACGCCTTCGCAAGCGGCTCGTCGCCCTTTGCGTGCACGCCGCCGTTGAAGGTCGTGCCCGTGTTGAGGAATATCGACTGCGCGTTCTCACAAGTGATGTGTGCGTATCCGTCCTCGTACCAAATGTCGTTTATAACCGCACCGCTCGATGAATAGAAATCGCCGCGCTTGAGTGCATCTATAACCGTTGTATACTCAAGCTTGTCCGCTTTTACCATAACAAATCCGCCGAATCTGTCCTCTTCCACATGGTTATCGTCGGTAGCTACGCAGTAAATAAGATTACCCGACTTGCAAATATCGTCGTACACCTGCGGAGCATATCCGCGGTTACCGAAATACTCGGAGCCGTAATTGAGTATCTCCATTGCGTGCATACCTTTATACTTGGTATATACAGTATAGTTCTCCTGCGAATATCCCGGGTGATTGTAGAACACGAAGAAGCCCGCCTCGCGCGCTCTCGTCATCATATCGCTGATGCATTCGGGGCTGTAGTAACGCTCGTACGGCTCCTCGTTCTCATCGCGCATAGCCTTATCGAAATAGGCGTGGCTTTTTAAATACGCCACGTACTTTTCCTGATACATAATAAGCTTTGTATCGGGAGTCGGAGCGATCATATTAAACTCTCCCGAAGAGCGCGAGCCGCGCGGTGCCTGATACGGCTGCATGGAGATATTGTATTCAACTCCGTTGAGCACGAGAAAATCCGGCTCCGAAAGGTGCGTGTTATCTATCATTATGTTGTGGTCGGTAAAAGCGAGAACAGAATAACCCTCCGCCTTATACGCCTCCTTTACGTCCTCGGGCGTAAAAACACCGTCGGAAACACACGTATGGCAGTGGAGGTTGGCTTTATAGAAGGTACCCTTTTGAGGAAGAAAATGCTTTTTCATAGTCATTACTCCTTTATCTCATCGAGGAACTCTTTTATCGGATAAGCGTTGCTCCATGC
>JAZSJI010000149.1:0-24548 GCA_045534235.1 Candidatus Flemingiibacterium sp.
CCGCTTGGCCTCCGACTTTGATAACCCACAATATGAAGGACGCTATTGCACACGGCAATCGTCTTATCATGATGCACGAGGGAAATATCATCGTGAACGTGTCGGGCGAGGAAAAGAAGAAGCTCACGGTCGAGGACCTGCTCGCGCTCTTTACCAAGGCGAGCGGCAAAGAGTTCGCAAGTGACCGCGCGATGCTCTCGTAAATCAATACGTTCTCCCGAGGTTTTTGCCTCGGGAGCTTTCTTTTGTTAAATTTGCAGAAACACTTGTCTGTTTTGATAGTTTGTGGTATAATAATAGCATCAAATAAATTTTGAGAGGTACACACTATGAAGCTTTCATACAGGCGCACCATACTCGTTGGATTTGCATTTTTTCTTATCTGCCTTTTCTGGCAGGCTTACGACACGATAATTCCGAAGATACTTACCGATAAATTCGGTATGTCGCAGAGCCTTTCGGGAGCCGTAATGGCACTCGACAACGTGCTCGCCGTCATACTGCTTCCCATTTTCGGCGCTATTTCGGACAAGCATAACTCGAAGCTCGGCCGTCGTACACCGTTTGTGCTCGTAGGCACACTTGTGTCGGCTGTCGCATTCGTCGGACTGTCCTTCGTTGACAATCTCCAGCTTTCCGCTATAAAGAGCGGTGTTGCCGAGATAGGTATCGAGAACACCGAGGCAAGACTTGCTTTTGCGTGGGAGAAAACGCTTGAAAATCCCGTAACGCTTATCTTTTTCATCATCGTTTTGCTTATCGTACTCGTTTCGATGGCTACCTTCCGCTCGCCCGCAGTTGCGCTGATGCCTGACGTAACTCCGAAGCCGCTTCGCTCGAAGGGTAACGCGGTCATCAATCTTATGGGCGCACTCGGCGGCATAACCGTGCTCGTGCTCGGCATCGTTTTCGGTACGGGCAAGGACGAGAATATCCTTATGAGCTATACCGCATTTTTCCTCGTCGTAGCGGCTATAATGCTCGCTTCGCTCTTTGCTTTTCTTATCTTTGTCAAGGAGAAAAGGTGGGCGGCAGAGGCTGACGCGATAAACGAAAAACTCGAGGCAGAAGCGGTAAACGTGCCCGAGCAGACGGGTCAAAAACGTAAGCTCACGAAGGCGGAGCTTCGCTCGCTTCTCTTTATACTCGCGTCGGTCGTGCTCTGGTACATGGGCTACAACGCGGTTTCGAGCAAATATTCCGTTTACGCCGGCGACGTGCTCGGTCTTGACTACAACTTAACGCTCATCGTCGCGCAGGCGGCGGCTATAATATCCTACATTCCCGTCGGTATCATTTCCTCGAAGGTCGGTCGCAAAAAGACTATTCTTGCAGGCGTTATTATGCTCGGCGTGGCATTCGGCTTCGCGTATTTTATGGGCAAGGGAAGCAACATATGGGTGATGAACGCCCTCTTTGCGCTCGCGGGCATCGGCTGGGCGACTATCAACGTCAACAGCTATCCTATGGTCGTCGAGCTTGCAAGCTCGTCCGACACGGGCAAGTACACGGGCTACTACTACACCGCGTCCATGGCGGCACAGACGGTCACGCCGATACTTTCGGGCGTGTTCCTCGACATCAACATGAAGACGCTTTTCCCGTATGCGACTATATTCGTCGCGCTCGCGTTCGTGACGATGCTTATGGTACGTCACGGCGACTCGAAGCCGACCGATAAGAGTGAGGCGCTTCATAGGAGTGCTGACTGATGACGGGGATTGTCTTAATATCCGCAGTGATTGCTTTTCTTATAATACTCGCGATACTTGCTTTTCTTTGGACGTTGTATCTCGTGGTGCTCGTTCGTCCGCGTGCAAGGAAGCCGAGCGATAAGCGGCTTATCTGCGACTACGCGCACCGCGGGCTGCACGGCGACGGTGTGCCCGAAAACTCGCTCGCGGCGTTTGCCAAAGCCGTGGAGAGCGGCTACGGCATCGAGCTTGACGTACAGCTCTCAAAGGACGGCGAGATAATGGTCTTTCACGACTACACGCTCGTGCGTATGACAGGCAGGGAAGGTAATCTTTCCGATTTTACCGCCGCCGAGCTTCGCACTCTTACGCTCTCCGGTACGTCAGAGCATATCCCGACGCTTGCCGAGGTACTCGCGCTCGTTGACGAACGCGTACCGCTGCTTGTTGAGCTCAAGGGCGAGAGCACGGATACGGCGCTTTGCGAGCCGCTTGCTGTGATGCTGTCAGCGTACGGCGGACCGTATTGCATAGAGTCGTTCAATCCGATGCTGCTCAGTAAAATGTCGAAGCTTATGCCGCACGTGTGGCGCGGACTGCTTTACACCAACGTAGTGCGCGACAAAAAGCGCGCCACCGCGCTTAATCTCGCGCTTACCGCGATGCTCACGAACGTTATCGCGCGTCCGAATTTTATCGCGTATAACTACCTTGACCGTCGCTCGTTTTTCGTTGATATATGCACGAAATTCTGGAGCGCACCGAGATTTTGCTGGACGGTGCGTGAGAGGGAAGAGTACGCGCGTGCCAAGGAAAACGGCGAGTGTGCGATCTTTGAAGGATTTACGCCGTAATATCATGCCGTGTCGCAGTTTTTGCGGCACGGCTTTTTTAACAAACTTTTGTTTAGTCTGTGTAAAGAAAATGTAAAATACTATTGACAATTTTTCTTTGTCCGTGTATAATATAAAGTGTAAAATTTCGTATTTTTGACGATTTACGGAAAATATTTGTTTTGAGGAGAAAATCATGAGAAAGACAAAACTATTTTCGCTTATCATGGCGGCAGCGCTCACATTGACAAGCCTTCCCGTTATGATGATGCCCGTCGCGGCTGAAGATGCGACGCTCACAACCGGCGAAAGCATCACTATTCCTACCGACTCCGCTGACGGTTGGAGCAGCAGCGTTTCACTGCTCGTTGAAGAATACGCTTCGATGAAGGTTAGATACTCACACGGATTTGGAAGCGGCAAAAAAATCACGCTGACGGCTCCCGCAGGTGCTACCGGTAGTGAGACATACAAAGTTGTTTACAAGGTTAGAAATCCTGTGGATACTACCCTTACTCACAACGCTTCAAAGCTTCTCACGCGTATAGACGGAGCTACTAAAGGTACTCTGACCATTACCGATGAATGGGCCGAGTATTCGAGCAATACGTTTAAGATAACCAGCGGTACCTCTACCTTTGAGGCGTGGGCATCAAGCACCCAGCCCAAGGAGGCTTACTTCGATTTTGCAGGCATCAAAATTGTAGACACAGCAGACCCTAGCAAGGTTATATTCGCGTGGGGATGCTACGCTACTCCCAGTGTTTGGACAAACCTCACAGCTTCTACTCACTACTATGTAAATAATAAAAATCTTGTTGCCGATCTCACCAAGAGCGGTGCATCGTACACTCTTTCTGATGTAGTTCTCGCTCCCGGCGTATATCAGCTCAGCGGTAAATTCAGCACCGATGCAGGTACTGCGGATCTTTCCGTTAAGGCAAACGACACCGTTATGAACGTTGGTGTTACTACTGCTATCGAGGATACCGTTGGCGTCACGTCAAAGGAACTTGCTTATACTCTCACCCTTGCAGAGGAAATGTCCCTGTCCGAGCTTTCGCTGAATTGGACCGCTAACGGTGCGGCAAAGCTTATGTTCTCGGACCTCAAGCTTAAGTGTGTAGAGCTCACTACCGCCTCTGCAAACGCAAGCATCAAGCGCGGTACTGTTGTATCGAGCGCAGAAAGCATTGCAAACTGGTCTACCGATGATGCAGAGGCTTCTGTCGAAGTCGATTTCGGCAATAATTACGTTACTGCTAACGTAAGAAGCGGCATTTCGAGGGGATTTACCAAGGTGCTCCTTTATAATCCCGAGGATGCCGAAAATTCGCTTTGCACCCCCGGCGAAAAGTACACTGTCACTTATTATGTAAGACTTAATGAGAATGCAGTGCAAAACTCTAATTTCTACACCTTCGTAAATACTACATCCGGCAGCACCAGTGGTACACCGCAGATGTCAAGCTCGAAGAGAGTGCTTACTTACGATTGGCAGGAAATCAGCCGCAGCTTTACGCAGGATGATAGAATCTCGTACCTTAACGCATATATTCGCGGAATTGATCTCGAGACGGGCGCAAACCTTAGCGCAAGCGATCAGTCTGTATACACTTTGATAGACATCCGTGGAATCAGAATGACTGATGCTGACGGCAACAACGTTTTCGCGTACGGTATCTATGACGAAACGATAAAGCCCAGCCAGTGGAAATTCCCCGTAATTATGTCGGGTAATGCATCTGTTACCCCCCACACCGACCTTTCCGAGCTTACTCTTACTCCCTCCGCGCAGGGCACAACCTTTAACTATGATGCATCGGGCAAGAATATCGCTCTCACCCCCGGTACTTACACTCTTAGCGGCTCTTTTGCGGCTGAATCCGGCTCGCAGAACGTTCAGCTTGTTGCTTACACCGCTGACGGCGGCGTTGTTCTCGGTGAAACCGTTACGGTAGGCGCAACCAAGTCGCCTGTAAGTCTTGATATCACAGTTGAGAGCACAACAACGCTCACCGGATACTCGATTATTGTAGACGGCGGAGCAGCTGTATATTCCGGCGAGGTTAGAATTGCTGAAAAAGCTCCCGAATTTACAAAGCCTCACGGTGGTATACTCATGGCTCTGCTTCTCAAGCGCCGCGAGAACCCGACGCTCTCCTTCGAGCGCACCAACCTTCTCACTAACGCTATCAAGGAAGTTGGCACCTCGCATTGGACCATCGGTGATCAGACGCTTACCACAGGCGAGGACGAGGAGTACGGTGAGTTCCTCAGATTCAGCGGCATTACCACCAACTATACCGGCTTTGTCTACAAGGACGGCAGAATTCTCGTTCCCGGAACCTATGAGGTTTCCGGCTTGATACGTACTGCTGTAAAGGGTCAGAAGGCTATACAGCGTATAACCCTTAATGGCGTTGAGCTTGGTATGATAAACATAAACAACGCATGGCAGTACTTTGTATATACTGTTACTCTTACCGAAGAGGGTGAGCTTTCGTTCAAGGCATCCGGCGCTCCCGGTAAGGCAAATATCAAGGATTACGATATAGCAAATCTTAAACTCACACACCGTGAGGAGGATCCCAAGAATCCTTACGAGATCTCCGTTCCGATGGGCGATTCCGCTGCAATCTTTAGCGATTCGCTCCTTCCCAACATCTTTACCGAGATCGGTTCTGATACATGGTCTGTAAACAACCAGACTCTCACACTCAAGAAGGACGGAGAGCGCTACTACGCTGTTATGAGCGATCTCGCTGACGATAATGTAGGCTTCACCTACAACAGCGGTGTAGCACTCGCACCCGGCAAGTACGTGCTCACGTTCGATGCACGCACCGAAGCCGAGGGAGCAGCGTCTACCATATCCATATTCTCCTCGGGCGTTAAGCTTATGGAAGAGAATATCACAGATCAGTGGACCGCGTTTACTGTTGAATTCCTTGTTGAAGAGGGACGTACGGTTACCCTCAAGTTCTCCGGCGGCGGTACCGCAGAAGGACTTGTAAACTACAGCCTTGCAAACGTAAAGGTCACTGCGAAATAAAAAAATATGCAGCCGCCGTGTAAACGGCGGCTGCGTTTATTTGCTGTTAACGTAATGTGAATTGTTTGCAAACTTTGCCGCTCGTTATACGCGTCTTTGACATAAATCACAAAACGAAAGCCGGAAATGCAATTAAATGCATCGCAGAATGTTATTTAGCGGTGCATTTGTATATATACATTTTCTGCGTTTCTTGCTATAATTATTATGTCGACGGGAAGGGCTTTGAGGCCACGAGGCTTATTCCCGAAACTGAATCACGCCCGAGCTTATCGGGCGGCTCATTAAAATCCACTTAAAGAGAGGAAAAAACAATGAAGAAATTTTTAACTCTGTTCCTTGCTATAGCGCTTATCGCTTCTCTCGGAATGGTAGCTTCCGCTGCTAATGATTTCCAGGGCCAGGGCGTTATCAAGATGGGTACCGCTGTGGTTGACGCACAGCTCGACCCCGCTTACACCGGCTCGCTTTACTTCACCGGCCTTGGTACCGGCGAGAACGGCTACGACCAGCCTTGGGGCTACACCGCTGAAGCAAGCATCTACCTCATGTACGACAGCACCTATCTTTACATTTTCGCAGAAGTAATCGATAACGACGTATTCACCAAGGGCCCGGTTTACTGCATGGGCTATAACCCCTATGCAAACGACTGCATCGAGTTCCGTATGAACTTCAAGGGTACTGACGGCGACGACAACCACAAGGTTACTATCGACGCTTACGGCTTCAGAGCTTTTGGTCTTGACAAGTCCCTTGCAGTTATCGACTATGATAACCTCGAGTATGCTACCGAGATCACTGACGTTGGTTACAACGTAGAGGTTGCTATCCCTTGCTCCAAGGGTGAGACCGATATGATCAAGGCAGGTAAGCTCGGCTTTACTTACCAGCTCAACGATATCACCGCTCAGGGCGGACATCAGAACTTCACCACCTCCTTCTACGGCGAGCCTGAAAAGAACACTCCTTTCTATGCTCTTTCCACCGAGAAGGCAGTTGCAGGTAACGGCGGCGCGGTAACTCCCACCACCACTCCTTCGTCTACTCCTACCACCACTCCCAAGGTAGAGGATTCCACTACTCCCAAGGTTGAGGACTCCACCACTCCCAAGGTTGACGACACCACCACCGGCGGTGAAAACAACCCCGCAACCTTCGACCCCTTCGTAATTGCAGTAACCCTTACTGCAGCTTCCGGCGCGGCATTCGTGGTTGCATCCAAGAAGAAGCACTAAGATTAACTGTTTGGCCAACAGCTTAACTAAATAGTTTTATAAAACTTTCGGCAAAAGCCCTCGTAAATCGAGGGCTTTTGTATTTTATTCTCAAAGCAGGGAAAAGAACGCGCAATTCAGCATTTTGTACAAAATAAACCTCTTGTTTTCTACATTGTATTAAAAAGCGAATTTATTGACATTGACGCAAATGTATGGTAAAATATATTATAAGTATGCTGTATCACTGTGCGAAGACGCAAAAGGTACAGTAAACAAAAAATCAAGGAGACCATTTTCTATGAAAAAAACAAGAATTATTTCGATCGCCATTGCCGCATTTACGGCTGTTCAGCTTGTACTGACTCCCGCAATGTCGGTATCTGCAGCTTCAGAAACCGGCGTTATCATTAACCAGGACGCATCGGTTATCGCAAAGGCGGCGACCAATGCTGAGGGCTATAAAAACTATGCTCTTACTTTCAAGGATACACAGGTTACCGACTACGTGATCAGCCTTAATTCCGTTTCGGCAGGACTTGCTCACGTTAAGGCTCTCTGCGATACCTTCCCGACTGTAGGTATCAATGCTTGGCTGTCCTTCCGTATGAACGACGCGCAGGACACCTCCGTTGAGCCGTCCAGCCTTCTCGGCGACTTTATCAACAAGAACCCGAACTACAAGCGTGTAAAGCACGGTATCAACACCAACAAGTATTTTAACAACTGCCTCGACTACACCTACGAAGCAGTTCGTAAGAATATGCTCGGCCTCATCAACACCGCGCTCTCCAACTACGATTGCTACGGCATCGAGCTTGACTTCCAGCGCGAGATTTGGCTCTGGTACACCGGCGGTGAGTACAACGGCATCGCTATCCTTAACGATTTTATGCGTGACGTTGACAGACTTACCAAGACCTACTCTGCGAAGTACGGTCACGACATCAAGATCGCAGTTCGCTGCGCTTCCGACCTTCTCACCAACTACGAGTTCGGTCTTGACCTTGGTACTTGGGCAGCGGAGGGTATTATCGATCAGGTATCTCCCACCGGCAGATACAGCACCACCGATAACGACATTCCCGTAAGACTTTGGGCGTCTTTTGCAAAGCCCTACGGCATCACCGTTGCTCCCTGCATCGAGAAGAACATCATTCCTGCTACCGGCGGAAAGACCGGCACCCAGACTGTTGAAACTATCAACGCAGCAGCTGCCAACTTCCTCTCGCAGGGTGCAGATAAGATTTACCTCTTTAACTACCATACCGGTAAGGATGCTGACTTTACTACGGTTGTCAATAACGTTGCTTCGCTCGATAAGCTTATGACGCTCAACCGCAAGATGATCCTTACCTACAGCGATACTCATCAGCGTTGGACCAAGTCGAATGCACAGCTTCCGCTTGACATCGCAAAGAACAACACCAAGGCTATCCGTATTCCTGTTGGTGAGATTCCTGCAGGCGCTACCGTAACTCTTAAGTTCTCGACAAGCGCTGCACAGACTACCAATCCCACCGTATACGTTAACTCTGACGTTGCTACCTACGTTGGTACAGAAACCTGTAGCTACACCAGCGATACGCTTCTTGTGTACACTGTTCCCGCAACTGCGCAGGACGACACCTACATCCTTGCGGAGATTACTCCCAGCGTTGCTACTACTATTCGCTACGCAGAGGTATACGTAAAGGTTGCAGGCTGATCGTAACAAATGTTCATTGCGCATTTTTGAGGAGTAATTATTACAATGAAATTTAGAAGATTTATTTCACTGGCGCTCGCGATGCTCACCGTAGCATCGCTCGCGCTGGCTAACGCAGGCGTACCGGTTTCTGCGGTCCCTGCAGAATTTACCGCTGTCGAAGAGCCTATGCCGGCGGGCAACGTGCTTGATAACGGAAGCTTTGACCGCGACACTACCGGCGTTGCAGGTGCGGCGAAGTCCATTGAGCATATAACCGGCGACGTTGGCGGATACGTGCAGTTCTCGAAGAACTATACTAACTATAGTGGTCTTACTATCACCAACCCCAAGCGTGCAATTATGCCGGGTATTTATAAGTTTACCGGTTACTTCAGAATGATGCACGTTGACGAGCTTACTTGGCTTCGTCTTTCCTTCTATCAGGGTATGGGCAAGGATGCCACACAAGTCAAGCAGGTGAACGTGTACCCCACCTCTCACGAGTGGATGAAGGTTGAGGTGTACGTTGAATTTACCGATATATTCAACAAGATCACGGTTACCGGCGGTACGGATAAACGCTTTATTCAGGCGTACTGCATCGACAACTTCTCGCTTGTACCCGTGGAGGCTATTCCCGAGGATTATACTGAGCCGGCTCAGTTCGGTAAAAAGGTAAGCGCAGCGAAGGCTGAAAACAGCCAGGTCGACACGCTCGTTCCTTACCCGAAGTGGCGTGAGGAGTTTGAGTCACGGTACGACGTGCAGGGCGTTATAGTAAACCTTGACGCAAACGGCTTTATCAGCGGTCTTTCGGGCGGCGGCGGCTCGGTAGCACAGATGAAAAACTACGTTCTCGGCTACAAGGGCTCGCAGGTTACCGACTTTATGATCTGTCTGTGTAACACTAACTCGACGTTCCCGTCGGGCCTTGACACATGGACGGACCTTACCGATAAGTACTTCCAGAAGGTTGAAAACGGCATTCCCGTCGACTATACGGATGAGGGACAGGTAGTCGGTGCGTATAAGCACTTTATCGTAAATGGTATCGACTACATCGATATTTTCTGCGAAACCTTCCCGACCATCGGCATCAATCCTTGGATATCTATTCGTATGAACGACCTTCACGGTCACGGCGATAAGACGAGCGTGTTGCTTTCCAATTACTATCACGAGCATCCGGAGTATCGCCGCGTTCAGCACGGAAGATATGCGGCCGGATCGGCTTACTATTACACGGGACTTGATTTTAGCTTCAAGGCTGTTCGCGACCGTATGCTCGCTTACATCAACGAGGCTCTTTCCCGTTACGACTGCTATGGTCTTGAGCTTGACTGGCAGCGTGAGATAAGAAACTTCGCGCACGGCGACGAGTACAAGGCACTTGATATTATGACCGAATTTATGCACGACATAGACGATATCATCGCTATCTACGAGGCAAAGTACGGTCACGAGATCAAGCTTGGCATCCGTTGCGCTTCGGATATCGAAACCAACTATGAGTTCGGACTTGATATCCTTACGTGGGCGGCTGACGGTATCCTCGATCAGGTCATCCCGACCGGCAGATGGGATACTCTCGACAGTAATATCCCCGTTTGTGAGTGGACGTCGCTTCTCCATCCGTTTGGAGTCACGGTTGCTCCTTGTATCGAGAAGAATATCAAAGCTACGGCAAATGGCGGCGAAGCAGGCCCCACTATGGCGGACTTCTACGGTCTTTCTGCATCCTTCCTTTCGCAGGGTGCTGACAAGGTCGCTCTGTACAACCACTTCCTCAGTGCGTCGGCTTACATTGAGCCGAACAAGCACAGAGTTACCAACGTTGACGAGGACGTCGGAGGCACATGGCGTCACTGGGCTATCGTTTCCACGATTGGCTCGTATGACAAGCTTATGACGCTTGACAGACGCGTTGTTCTCACCTATAACGATACCTACCAGTATTGGTCCGGCTGCTATGATGTGCAGCTTCCCGCTACCTGCAGTGCCGGCGAAACCGTAACGCTTCGCATACCGGTTGGCGATATTGTTCCCGGCTCGAAGGTTACCGTTAAGCTCGGTGTTAACGCACAGAACCTTGCAAAGCGTCCTACCGTTTACGTGAACTCCAAGTTAGCGACGTTCTACGAAATGGGCCTTTCCTCGGAGGGTCTGTCGAATAGCCAGCTCGTCTTCTTCGACGTTCCCGCAAGTGCTTGCAACAGCCAGTACTTTGTTATAGAGGTTTGTCCGCAGAGAAATCTTGTCATTGACTATGCTGAGGTTCTTATTCAGGTTCAGCCCACCGCTAATACTGCAGAATAATTACTGATCTTAAGGCTCGCAGGCTTAACGCTTGCGAGCTTTTTGTTTGCTTTGTACAATATGAGCACTGAATTTTCTACACAAATAGTAAGGGCAGAGAAGTCATTATTTCTAAATATTCCTTGCTTTTTTTGCAGCTTTGTGATATAATTATTACGTATAGTTATGATTACACGCTATTATAGCTTCGATATTTTTTTAGGAGAGAACATTGCTGTGAGAAAATTTAGATTTATTTCCTTCGCTTTGGCAGCTTCTTTGGCGGCGGCGCTTATGGTCGCACCGATGGGGCCTGCTGCGGTTTCGGCGGCAAAGGCTGAGTTTAATGCCGTTACAGAGGCGGTTCCGGACGACAACGTGCTCTATATGAGCGATTTCGACTCCGTCCACTCGTTGGCGGGCGTTTCTGCTCCCTCGAATTGGCTTGACCAGATCCGCACTCCTACCGGCTCTTATCTTCAGCTTTCTGGCATCACCGTAAACTATTCGGGCTTTACCATTACTAACCCGAAAAAATCTATTCCTGCGGGGCTTTACAAGTTCACGGGATACTTCAGAATGATGTATGAGGATGAAGTTACCGCGCTTCGACTTTCCTTCCGTGATACGGAAGGGGGAAGTACCACACTTAAGGTATACCCCACGTCGGATGAGTGGATGAAGGTTGAGTATTATGTTACGCTTGCCGCGCCTTTTGCATCAATAGGCGTATGTGGTGAGGCTGCGGCAGACTATATTCAGCCGTATTGTATCGACAATTTCTCGCTCGTTCCCGTTAGCTCCATTCCGAGCGGCTTTACTAATTCCACGTCCTTTGGAAAGATGGTCAGCGCGTCTCAGGCTGCTGCATCGCAGGTCGACTCGCTCTTTCCGTATCCAAAGTGGGACGAGGAGTTTGAGTCACGCTATGAGGTGCAGGGTGTTATCGTGAATCAGGACGCAAACGCGCTTATTAGCGGCCTTTCGGGTAGTGGCGGTGACGCGGCGACGTTTGTCAATTTCGCGAAGGGCTACGCAGGCTCGCACGTCACCGACTTTATGATGTGCGTGTGCAATATGATCTCCACCGTCCCGACGGACCTGCCGTCCTGGACAGACCTTATCGACAAATATTATCAGACGACGGAGAACGGCGTTGCCGTTGACTACTCGACTGAATCACACGCGCTTGGTGCATACAAGCATTTTATAGAGAAGGGGATTGACTATTTCGATATCTGGTGTAAGACCTTTCCGACGGTCGGCATCAACCCGTGGATATCAATTCGTATGAACGATATTCACGGCAACACAGACACAGTATCTCCGCTTTTGTCTGACTTTTACCACGAAAATCCGCAGTACCGCCGAGTTACTCACTCGAAGAATGCAGGTACTTATTCGGGCTTTAACAAGGCGCTCGACTTCTATCACGAGGAAGTGCGCGAGCGTATGCTTGACTACATCAACGATATGCTCAGCCGCTACGACTGCTACGGCCTTGAGCTTGACTATCAGCGTGAGATACGCCTTTGGCATCACGGCTATGAGTATCAGGGACTCGATACGCTGAGCGAGTTTATGCGCGAGGTGGACCGCATTATTGAGATCTACGAGGAAAAATACGGTCACGAAATAAAGCTCGGTATTCGCTGTGGCTCCGATATCGAAACCAACTACGATTTTGGTCTTGACATTCTGACCTGGGCTGCAGAGGGTATCCTCGATCAGGTCATCCCGACAGGCAGATGGGACTCGACCGATAACGAAATTCCCGTTCGCGAATGGACGTCGCTGCTCCATCCGTACGGCGTAACCGTTGCTCCGTGTATCGAGGTGCAGATACGTGGCGAGAGCAGACACACGCTTGAAACCTACAACGGCGCGGCTGCGTCGTACCTCTCGCAGGGCGCTGACAAGATTGCACTTTACAATGAGTATCTTGCTGCCGCACAGTACATCCGCGATAAGCACAGAGTTTTCACCGAGGATGAGGCGGTTGGCGGCACGTGGCGCCACTGGAATATCGTTTCCACCATCGGCTCGTACGAGAAGCTTATGACTCTCGACCGCCGCGTTATCCTTACCTACAACGACACGTATCACGTATGGAGAAAGTCCAATTCGCAGATTCCGCAGAGCGTAGCCGCGGGCGAAACGATGACGCTTCGTATCCCCTTTGGTGACGTTCCGATCGGAGGCACTGTGACGTTTAAGTTCTCTGCAGACGCTCCCAACGACGTTATCGTGCCGACGGTGTATATCAACTCGAAGCGCGCGACGTTCATCGGCTCCGAGGCGCAGACGCAGGGTGGCTACACGACCAACCGTATCCTTTGCTACCGTGTACCTGCATCGGCTATCAACGACGTGCACGTCGTTGCCGAGATAATCGCGGAAAATCCGCTTACCGTTGACTATGCCGAGGTATACGTAAAGGCTAACGGCTGATATAGCTAAAAATAAGCACTTTCCTACGGCGCTCAAACGAGTGCCGTAGGCTTTTTGTATTATTGAATTGCCAAGTGCGACGATTGGCGTTAAAATGCCCATAAATTCTCGCTTTTTTGTTGCTTTTGCACAATATTCAAGCCGTATTTTCTACACACACAATTGCACGAATTTCTTGCTTTTTTTTGCACTTTATGCTATAATTCATATGATACAATTATTGTATTATGCCGTTTTATGATTGAGGAGCATATTTCGGCGTTGTACCTCAATTTTTCACACGCAAAAGGAGAACATGATCGTGAAAAAATCAAGACTTATTTCGCTTATGCTGACGGCGGTACTCGTTCTGTCCGTTTTTGTAGTAGCGGCACCTGTTAAGGTATCTGCGGCAAAGGCAGAATTTAACGCAGTTGAAGAGCCTGTTCCGGAGGGCAACCTGCTCACGGGCACGAGCTTCGACGAGGGCAACCTTGCTTGCGTTACAATGAACAAGTATATGGAGCTTGTTGAAACCGAAACCGGTAATTATCTGCAGATGTCGAGATTTACCGTTAACACGGTTGGCATGAAGTTCACTTGGAATAAGAAGCCTATTCTCGGCGGTATCTACAAGTTTACCGCATACTTCAGAATGATGTACGAGAACGAGCTTACCGACCTTCGTATAAACATTTACGATTTCGAGGGTAAGCAGCTTCAGGACACCGTCCTCGTTTCGCCGACGTCCGACAAGTGGATGAAGGTTGAATACTATTTCGAAATTCCCGAAAACGGAATGTTCGGCAGTATCTTCATCAACGGTTGGATGGACGCAAGATACATTCAGCCTTACTGCGTAGACAACCTTTCTATCGTTAAAGTTGACTCGATGCCCGAGGATTACAAGCTCCAGAAGCAGTGGGGTACCTACGTGAACCCCGCTAATGCTGAAAAGAGCCAGGTAGACTCGCTCGTTCTTTGGGAAGTATGGCGTGAGGATTACGAAACGCAGTTCGACGTTAACGGTCTTATCCTTAACCTTGACGCGGACGCGTTTATCGGCGGTGCCGGTAATGCAGCTGCCGTCAGACAGTATGCGCTGGGCTATGCGGACACGCACGTTACAGACTTTATGATCTGTCTTAACAATACGAACTCCACCTTCCCGTCAGCGCTTGATACGTGGACGGACCTTGCAGATAAGTTCCTGCAGAAGACGGAAAACGGCAAGCCTGTTGACTACTCGCAGGAGCAGAATCCCAAGTCGGCTTACAATCACTTTATCAGAGGCAACGAAGACTATATTAAGGTGCTCTGCGAGACCTTCCCGACAATCGGCATCAATCCGTGGATATCCTTCCGTATGAACGATATTCATGACCACGGCAAGGAAACCTCGTGGCTTCTTTCCGACTACTATCATAACAATCCGCAGTACAGACGTAAGGCTCCTCACGGTGGCGGCGGCTGGGCAAGCGGCTACGCTATGAACGCTCTTGACTGGGGGCACGAGCCTGTTCGCCAGCGTTTCCTTGACTACATCAACGAAGCACTCTCGCGCTACAACTGCTACGGTATCGAGCTTGACTGGCAGCGTGAGATCTACCTTTGGAGCATGGGCGACGAGTATGACGGACTTGACATACTCAACGACTTTATGCGCGACGTTGAGTCGATCGTTGAGATATACGAGCAGAAGTACGGTCACGAGATAAAGATCGCTGGTGCCTGCGCTTCCGGCATGGAAACCAACTACGATTTCGGTCTTGACGTTCTGACTTGGGCTGCTGAGGGCATCATCGACCTCGTTATCCCGACCGGTCACTATACTACTGCTGACACAGATACTCCCGTAACCGAGTGGGTATCGCTTATGCACCCGTACGGAATCGAGGTTGCACCTTGTATCGAGGAGTATATCAGCTCGAACCCGGGCGGCGCAAGAACGCAGAACAACCTTAAGACCTACAACGGCGCAGCAGCATCCTTCCTCTCGCAGGGCGCTGACAAGGTTGCGGTTTATAACTTCTACATTTCTTGCGGCCAGTATATCAGAGATCTGCATAAGGTATCGACTATGGCAGAGGACGTTTCGGGTACGTTCCGTCACTTCAACATCGCGTCCACCATCGGTTCGCTCGAGAAGCTTATGACTCTCGACCGCCGCGTTGTTCTTACTTACAACGATACCGCGATGGTATGGGAAAACAACCGTGCACAGCTTCCGCTTACCATCAAGGCAGGCGAAACCGGTGTACTTCGTATTCCGGTAGGCGACGTTCCCGCAGGCGCTACCGTTACACTCAAGTTCAGCGTAAATACCCAGAACATCGCAAAGCGTCCGACGGTTCACGTTAACTCGAAGGCGTGCACGTGGCTCGGACTTGAAATTAACGAGGAAGGTCTTTCCAACTCTCAGGTCATCACCTACACCGTTCCGACCTCGGCTCTTACCAGCCCGCATCTCGTTGTTGAGATCACTCCTCAGAGAGATCTCACCTGCGACTATGCAGAAGTGCTTATCGAGGTTGCTAAATAACATCGAAATTATCCCACCGCAAAAAGCGGTGGGATTTTTCTCCCGTTAGGTGTTGACAAAAGAGAAAAATTGTGCTACAATTAAACCGATACAGAGATTTGGAGACGTATCAAAGCAAACACTTATTTTAGTTTGCTTTGGTGCGCCTTTTTTGTTTGGAAAAATATGGAGGTTTACACTATGTATGACGTGGCGATAATCGGCGCGGGCGTGGTTGGCGGTATGATTGCCAGAGTGCTTGCGGCGTACGACTTGAAAATATGCATTCTTGAGAAGGGAAACGACGTTGCACTCGGCGCGACGAGAGCGAACTCCGCTATCGTTCACGCCGGCTTTGACGCGAAATGCGGAAGCCTTAAGGCGAAGCTTAACGTAGAGGGCTCGAAGCTGATGAAAACTGTCTGTGAGGAGCTTGGCGTCAAGTATAAAAACAACGGCTCGCTCGTAATCGGCTTCAACGCCGAGGACAGGCAGACGATAAACGAGCTTTTGGAGCGCGGAAAAACAAACGGCGTTGAAGGACTTAAGATACTCGAGCGCGACGAGGTGCGAGCACTTGAGCCGAATATCGGCGATGGGGTAGAGTGTGCGCTGTATGCGCCGACCGGTGCCATAGTCTGCCCGTACGAGCTTGCTATTGCCGCGATAGGCAACGCGATGGACAACGGAGCCGAGCTTAAGAGGGCATTTGAAGTCGCTGACATTAAGTCTGTAGAGGGCGGCTACGAAATATTCTCCGCCGGTGAAAGTGTAACGGCAAAGGTGGTTATCAACGCAGCCGGACTTTTCTCGGATAAGGTTGCGAATATGGTCGGCGACGACAGCTTTACTATTACGCCAAGACGCGGCGAGTACATACTTCTCGATAAGGAGTGCGGCGGTATAGTGTCGCACACGATATTCAGAACGCCGTCGAAGCTCGGTAAGGGAATACTTGTTTCGCCGACGGTTGACGGGAATCTTCTGACCGGACCGACGTCCGAGGATATTTCCGACAAAGAGGATAAAAAAACGACTGCGGAAGGTTTTGCAAAGATAATCAAAGAAGCAAACGAAAACGTAAAAAATGTACCGTGGGGCAAGACGATAACCTCGTTCTGCGGACTTCGCGCGGTTGGAAGCACGGGCGATTTTATCATAAACGCTCCAAAACGCGGCTTTATAAACGTGGCGGGAATTGAGTCGCCCGGACTTTCGGCGTCACCTGCGATAGCGCTTATGGTACGCGATATGGTGAGTGAGCAGGGAATCTCGCTTAATAAAAAGGCAGACTACAATCCTATACGCCGCCCGATGCACTATTTCAAAAATGCGGACATTGCGGCGAAGAATGAGATAATAAAGCGCGACCCGGCGTTCGGCAGAATAATTTGCAGATGCGAGGGCGTGAGTGAGGGCGAGATACTTGAGGCGATACGCACCAACCCGAAGCCGCGTGACCTTGACGGTGTGAAGCGCCGTACGAGAGCGCAGATGGGCAGATGTCAGGGCGGATTTTGCTCGCCGTACATCATAAAGCTGCTTGCAAATGAGCTTGGCGTGCCGTGTGAGGAGATAACCAAAAACGGCGGTGAGTCTGTGCTTATCGTTGGCAAGACGAAAGGAGCGAATTAAGTTGACAGAGCTTGTTATAATCGGCGGCGGACCTGCCGGAATGAGCGCGGCTATTGCCGCCTATGAGAGCGGTATCCGTGACATAATCATTTTAGAGCGCGACCGTACGCTTGGCGGTATACTCGGTCAGTGTATCCACAACGGCTTTGGTCTTCACAAGTTCGGAGAGGAGCTTACCGGCCCCGAGTATGCTTGGAGATACGAAAAGCGTGTACACGAGCTTGGCATTGAGGTCAGACTCAATACGATGGTGCTCGACGTATCCGAAAATAAAGTAGTCACAGCTACAAACAGTGAGCTTGGAATATTCCGGATAGAGGCGAAGGCTGTTATACTTGCGATGGGCTGCAGAGAGCGTGCGAAGGG
The DNA here is from genome assembly GCA_045534235.1 of Candidatus Flemingiibacterium sp. Lineage (GTDB taxonomy): Bacteria > Bacillota > Clostridia > Oscillospirales > CAG-272 > Flemingiibacterium. The sequence goes on from JAZSJI010000149.1 coordinate 17,737, forward strand.
CGCGCTTAATATCGCAGGCACGCGTCCTGCGGGTATTTACAGCGCAGGCACGGCGCAGAAGCTTGTTAACCTCGAGGGATATATGCCCGGTCGCAGCGTGGTTATCCTCGGCTCGGGCGACATCGGACTTATTATGGCAAGACGTATGACGCTCGAGGGAGCGAAGGTTAAAGCCGTATGCGAGCTGATGCCGTATTCGGGCGGCCTTGCGAGAAATATCGAGCAGTGCCTTAACGATTTCGGTATTCCGCTGAAGTTAAGTCATACCGTCGTCGAGATACACGGTAAGGAGCGCGTCTGCGGCGTAACGATTGCGAAGGTGGACGAAAACAGACGTCCTATCGCCGGCACCGAGGAGTATATCGAGTGTGATACGCTTCTTCTGTCGGTCGGACTTATTCCCGAAAACGAGCTTTCAAAGAGCGCGGGCGTCACGCTTGACAGAGTTACGAACGGCGCTGTAGTCGACCAGGACAGACAAACGTCGGTTGAGGGTATATTCGCTTGCGGAAACGTGCTTCACGTACACGACCTCGTTGATTTCGTGTCGGACGAGGCGGAGATCGCAGGTAAGAGCGCGGCGGCGTACATCAAGAGCCAAAGCGCGGATAAGATAAGTATCCCAATCAAAACGGACGGTAAGGTAAGATACACCGTGCCGCAGTGCATAACGAAAAATAAGGACGTCACCGTTTATTTCAGAGTGGCTGACGTGTATAGAAACGTCAAGGTGAGCGTCTACAGCGGTGACACGCTCGTTTATTCGAAAAAACGCGCAAAGGTCGCACCGGGCGAAATGGAAAGCGTGACGCTCAAACAGAGCGTGCTCGAGGGTGCGACGGAGCTTTTATTTAAGCTTGAGGAGGCGTAAGCTATGAAGAGAAATTTAACCTGTATTGTTTGTCCTATTGGCTGTACGCTCTCGGTAGAGTTTGAGGGCGGCAAGGTTATAAGCGTCGAGGGCAACACCTGCCCTCGCGGCAAGGTTTACGCCGAGGACGAGTGTATCGCGCCAAAGCGCACCGTAACCACGACCGTCAGATGCGATAGCGGCGAGATGCTGTCTGTCAAGACCGCGACGCCTATTCCGAAGGAAAAAATACACGATGCGATGAAAATTATAAATAATGCGCGCCCCCACTTGCCAATTTCGCTCGGAGATGTTATAATAGAAGACGTATACGGCAGTAAGGTTATTGCCACGAAAAATTTACCGTAACGTGTGGGGTGTTTCTTATGGAAAAGGGAAAGATAATCGCCGCCGCGAGGGATAGTGAACAGTTGCTCCTCGCCGCAAAATCGGGCGTTGACATCATATTTATGCTTGCGCCGAATATTGCAGACCTCGGTGAGCATATAAAAATCGCTCACGGTGCAGGCAAAAAGCTTTTTATACATCTTGACCTTGCCGAGGGAATCGGAAAGGACGAGTACGGCATACGCTACGTAATGGAGCAGGGCGCGGACGGAATTATCAGCACCCGCACAAATATTATACGCCTTGCGAGAAAGGTCGGTATCACGACCGTACAGCGCTTCTTTATCGTTGATTCGCAGTCTGTCGAAACGACCGTCGAGGCGGTGAAGTCGGGCAAGGCAGATATGATTGAGATAATGCCCGGAACCGTGTCGAAGGTGATAAGACGCCTTCGCGGTGAGCTCGATATGCCGATAGTTGCAGGCGGACTGCTTGAAACGCGCGAGGAGATAGAAGAAGCGTTTGAGTGCGGTGTTGCCGCTGTGTCGACGGGGAAGTCGGAGCTTTGGGGCTGAAGTCATACTGCATACCGTTAAACAAAAAGAAAGCCGACCTACAAAAGGACGGCTTTTTTGTTTGCGATTTTCAGCGTGGGGAAATGTGATGTTTTTATTTGACGGTTTTAGATGTCAACAATTTGTTGTGAACTTTGCACAAGTTTCACACATCTTTTTTTACGTGTAATTCTGCTAATAGGTGTTGACTTTTGACACTTTTTATGGTAAAATGTATATGTAATATTGTTTTAAAGTTTATGTTAATTTTAACATTTGATGTTATATTGAACATTGGCGAAGGAAAGGAATCACCCATGAAGAAAACCAAACTGCTTACACTCGCTCTTGTCACGCTTGCACTTGCAATGATACTCGCCGTATCTATGAGCGTCGGCGCATCTGCGGCGATGGCGGACTTCAACGCCGTTGAAGAGCCGCTTCCGGACGGAAACTTGCTTCGAAGATCAGACTTTGATACCGACGAATGGGACGAGGGCGTAACTGCAAACGTGAAATCTCTTAAGCATATTGAAACCTCAACCGGCGGTTATTTGCAGTATGACAAAATTACTGCTAACTATAGCGGAATAAAGGTGAGCAACCCGAACCGAGCTATACTTCCGGGTAAGTATAAGTTCACGGGTTATTTCAGAATGATGTACGAGGATGAGGTTACTTACCTTCGCGTGGCGTTTTACGATTCTGACCAGATGCGTGAGGTCAAGAATATGAAGATCGCCGAGGCAAAGGTTTACCCAACCTCCGACGAATGGATGAAGGTTGAGGTCTACCTTGATCTTCCCACCACCTTCTTTGGATACGTTTATGTTAACGGTGGACCGATGGCAGAGTACGTTCAGCCGTACTGCATTGATAATTTCTCGCTTGTTGCCGTCGACTCTATCCCCGAGGGCTACGAGATACCCGTTTTTGGCACCCCCGTAACTACGCAGCAGGCGGTGGAATCGCAGGTCGATTCGCTGTTCTACTATCCCAAGTACGACAAGGCGCACGACGATTCGCGCTATGACGTAAACGGACTTATCGTCAACCTTGACGCGGACGGTATATTTGGTTCTGACCTTGGTACAAAGGCGCAGATCGAGGCGTATGCACGCGGCTACGAGGACTCTCACGTTACCGACTTTATGATCTGCCTTAACAACACCAACGCGACCTATCCGTCGAAGGTGTGGACGAGTATTTCCGACAAGTATAAGCAGAAGACCGAGAACGGTATTCCGGTCGACTATTCAAGCAACTCGACCGCTAAAAATGCCTATAACCACTTTATCGCAAAGAAGCTTGACTACATCGACATACTCTGTGATACCTTCCCCGAGGTTGGCATAAATCCGTGGATTTCCTTCCGTATGAACGACCTTCACGGCCATACGGATAAAACGTCCGTTTTGCTTTCGGATTTCTACCACAAGAATCCGCAGTTAAGACGCGTGTTCCATAAGGGATATGCCGCAGGCAACTCCTACTACTATTACGGTATGGACTACAGCGAAAAGCGCGTGCGCGACAATATGCTCGCTCTCATTAACGAGGCACTCGGCCGCTACGACTGCTACGGTATCGAGCTTGACTTCCAGCGTGAGATATATCTTTGGTCGCACGGCAACGAGTACAACGGCATCGAGATTCTCAACGAGTTTATGCGTGAGGTTGAACGCGTGGTAGCCGTTTACGAGGAAAAGTATAAGCACGAGATAAAGATGTGCGTGCGCGTTGCGTCTGACATTGAAACCAACTACGAGTTCGGTCTTGACGTGCTCACATGGGCTTCCGAGGGTATTATTGATATGGTTATCCCGACCGGTCGCTATGAAACCACGGACACGACCATTCCCGTTTCGCTTTGGACCTCGCTTATGCATCCCTACGGCGTAGACGTTGCTCCCTGTATCGAGATAAACATAAACACCTATGGCAGCAAAACTACCACCAAGGGACACTCTCTTGCTGTCAACAACGGTATGGCGGCAGCGTTCCTCTCGCAGGGCGCAGATAAGGTGGCTCTTTATAACAACTACCTCACGATCCCCACCGCTATTCAGGCAAAGCACAAGGTTACCACAACCGATGAGATGGTTGACGCCACTTGGCGCCATTGGGTGCTCGCTACGACACTTGGCTCGTACGACAAGCTTATGACGCTTGACAGACGCGTTATCCTTACCTACAACGACACGTATCAGATATGGGATAAGCCGAACGCACAGCTTCCGCAGAGCTGCGCGGCAGGAGAGTCTGTTGTGCTTCGCATACCCGTCGGCGACGTTGTACCCGGCTCGAAGGTTACGCTTAAGATCGGCGTAAGCGCGCAGAATATCTCGAAGCGCCCGACCGTATACGTTAACTCGCAGACGGCTTCTTGGGAAAGCCTTGAAATGTGCGATGAGGGTTACTCAAATTATCAGCTGCTTACCTACAACGTCCCTGCGTCGGCTCTTAACAGCCCGTATCTTACGGTTGAGATAGTTCCGCAGAGAACACTTGACATCGACTATGCAGAGGTTACTGTAGACGTTGCAGAGTAAAAACAAAGACAGTCCCCGCAGGTGAAAATCTGCGGGGACTTTTTATAGTTTTTTTTGATATATACTTGTAATTTTCTCCGATATATGGTATAATAATACATAAACTGCTTTGAGTCGAAAAAAACTTGAAAAGCAAAGGAGATATTCGCTTTGAAAAGAATAGACGTTATTTCGTTTTTACTTATACTGTCTTTATCCTTTTCCGTTGCTATAGGTACGCTTGGCACAAGCGTTGCGGCGGTGCCTGCGGAATTTAACGCTGTTGAGGAGGACGTTCCCGACGGCAACGTGCTTTATTTGTCGGACTTTGACTCCGCGGGAGCACTAAACGGCGTCAGCGCGAACAAAAAGCAGCTTTCGCAGATACGTACCGGTACGGGCTCCTATCTTCAGATGCAGTACCTCGTCCAAAACTATATTGGAATTGAGCTTATCCATCCTAAAGGAACTATTCCCGCCGGCGACTATTTGTTCACGGGCTACTTCAGAATGATGCACGTTGATGAGCTTACGGCACTTCGCGTCATGTTCAACAACAAGGACGGCGACCTTATGGTTATCGGTCAAAACTCATCGGGAGCTGACGTTAAAAAGATAACGGTTTATCCGACGAGTGATAAATGGATGAAGGTGGAGGCTTACGTGTCGCTTGCAGAGCCTATTGGCTCTATTACCGTATGCGGCGAAACCGATCCGCTTTACATTCAGCCTTACTGTATAGATAATTTTTCGCTCGTTCCCGCGACGATTTCAGACGATTATGCCATTGTACACAGATGGGGAACTCCCGTCTCCGGTACGGTGGCTTCGGAAAGCCAGAAGGACTCGAAATTCGCTTGGCCGGAATGGTATGAGGAGTTCGAGGAACAGTATGAGATCCAGGGCGTTATAATGAATCAGGATGCCGACTCGCTTATCGGATCTGTTCCGAATACCGTGCAGGGTATCAAGGAGTTTGCATACGGTTATGCGGGTTCACACGTTACCGACTTTATGATGTGCGTCAACAATATCAACTCCACCTTTCAAACTGACCTTGAGGATTGGACCGATCTTGTTGATAAGTATTTTCAGACCGAAGAAAACGGCATCGCCGTAGATTATACGACCAACTCAAGCGCGAGAGGAGCATACGAGCACTACGTTGTCAATGCCGAAAAGCTCGGCTACCGCGATTATTTTGATATTTTGTGCGAGGCGTTCAGAGAGGTTAACATCAGACCGTGGATATCCTTCCGTATAAACGACCTTCACGGAACGGGCGATAAAACCTCGGTGCTCCTTTCCGAATTTTTTCACAAAAATCCGCAGTACAGACGCGTTCTCGAGGAGAGAAGAGCGTACGCGGCTCCTTCTATGGGCTCACCTACTTATTATTTCAGAGCACTTGATTTTACGTACGATGCGGTACGCGAACGCTTCCTTGCATACATAGAGGAAGCGGTTTCGAGATACGATTGTTACGGTATCGAGATCGACTTTTTGCGTGAAATATGGCTCTGGCATACCGGCGGAGAGTACAACGGACTTGATATTCTCAACGATTTTATGCGCGAGGTTCAGGCGATTACCGAAAAGTACAGTCTGAAGCGCGGAGCGGATATAAAGGTTTGTGTTCGCGTTCCAAGTGACGTTGAAACAAACTACGATTTTGGTCTTGACGTGCTGACTTGGGCGGCTGAGGGACTTATTGATATGGTTATCCCTACGGGCAGATACGCTACCACAGATACCGATATTCCCGTAACGCTTTGGACGTCTCTCATGCATCCGTACGGAGTAAAGGTTGCGCCTTGTATTGAAATTCGTATCCAGAAGTCCGGTTCGTCTTTCTACTCCTCGCATACGTTTGAAACGTACAACGGTATCGCGGCAAGCTTTCTGTCGCAGGGAGCCGACAAGATCGCGCTGTTTAATCAGTACCTCGGCTTTTCCGGTATTGATGATATGCACAGAATCTCGTCCTACGACGAAATGATTTCAGGTGCGTACCGCCATTGGGTTATAAATTCGACCATAGGCTCGTATGATAAGCTTATGACGCTCGACCGTCGTGTTATACTTACCTATAACGACGTGTACAATATCTGGAAGCAATCGAGCAATGCACAGCTTCCGAAAAAGGTTGTGTCGGGCGAGACGACAACGCTTCGTTTCCCGTTTGGCGACGTACCGCTCGGAGCTACGGTTACGGTAAAATTCTCGGCTACAGTGCCGAACGACTCTGAGCCGCCGGTCGTGTACATTAACTCTAAGCCTGCGGCGTTCGTCGGCGTTGAGGTTTGCGAGGACGGCTTTACGACCGATCCTATCCTTTGCTACCGAGTGCCTGCGAGTGCGCTTGACGATATGTTCGCAGTCGTTGAGATCACCCCCCGGCACGCACTTACGATCGACTATGCAGAGGCGCGTGTGGACGTTGCAAAGTAATATAAAATCAGCCCTGCAGATGTAAAATCTGCGGGGCTTTTGATTTTTTTGGGAAAATACTTGTTTTTTTGTGTGATA
>JAZSJI010000138.1:0-8920 GCA_045534235.1 Candidatus Flemingiibacterium sp.
ACGTGCGGTGATATACCGCCGAACCCGACGGAGCTTTTGGCATCCAAGAGATTTGGAACGATGATTGAAGCTTTGAAGGCAGAGTATGAGTATATAGTGATCGACCTGCCGCCTGTAACGGAGGTTGCGGATGCGCTTATCGCATCGCAGCTTGCAGACGGAATGATCGTGGTCGTGCGACAGGAGTTCGCCGACAAGCGTTTGCTTGAGGATACCATAAATCAGCTGAGTATGGGCGGTGCGAGAATACTTGGCCTTGTAATGACGTGCGTTGAGCACGCAACCAAGTACGGTAAGTACAAATACAAAAAGTATCTTGGTAAAAAATACGGGTATCATTATGGCTACGGCAAACGGTACGGATATAATTCTCATTATTCATACTATGGTTACGGTTACAACTCGCCGTATTATAACCCGGAATCGAACGGAGAGTATACCCCCGATGATAATAAAAATTCGTGATGAACGGCAATGAGTTCCAAGTGGCAAGTGGCCACCTTGTTGATTTTCACACGCATATTTTGCCGGGTGTGGACGACGGAAGCCGTTCAGTGGAGCAGAGCATACAAATGATACAGGCACTTGCAAACGATGGCGTTGGTTGTGTCGTGCTTTCGCCGCATTTTTATCCGCAAAGGGATAATCCCGAGAAATTTGTTGAGCGCAGAAAGAGAGCTTACACGGCTCTTTGCGAAGCGGTTGCAAATGTACCGGAGATTTCGCACATCAGGCTTGTGCCCGGAGCAGAGATAGAGTATTTCGACGGGATTGCGTGTATGGCTGATTATCCCGAGCTGAAGCTTGGACAGAGCCGTTGTATGCTTATTGAGATGCCACCGGAAATCTGGTCGACGCGTGTGGTGGACGATCTGCTTGCGCTTAACAGTCGCACGGGGTGCCATGTCGTTATCGCGCACGTTGAACGTTACCTGTTTGAACAGAAGCGGCACGTAATATACGAGCTGCTTGAAAACGGTGTGATAATGCAGTCCAATGCGGAGTTCTTTATCAACCGCAGGACCGCAGGAAGGGCTTTGAAGCTATTTAGCAAGGGATTTATACATTTACTTGGCTCTGATAGCCATAACCTGACTGACCGCGCACCAAATATAGGTGCGGCCTGCGACGTTATTAAAAAGCGTTTTGGCGATGATGCGCTAAATGTGATAATGAACCGAGCAAATAAACTTTTGATGCTTGAGTGATGTTAGGAGAAGTATGAGAGGTAATACAAAGAGCAATTCTAAAATTAAATATATTATTTTGCTGTGTGTATGCCTCGTATGCATTGGCGCGTGTGTCTGCTTGTCGCTTGTTTATCAAATGATGCTGACTCGCGACGATGATGATGTCCTTGAGGCTCTCCGTGACTCGATAAAGCAGTACGAAACAGCGGACACGACAGATTCTGCATCGGGGCAGGACACGACCGACAGCGCCGATACGTCCCCGACCATCGATCCGATAGAGGATACGACTGATCCTCCTGTGGGACTGCTTGATTTCGACGCTCTTTGGCAGGTTAATCCTGACATACACGCGTGGATCGAGATAAAGGATACAAAAATTGACTATCCCATTCTGCAAAGTGCGAATAATGACCGAAAGTATCTTAACACGGCATATAACGGAACGTGGTACATCGGTGGATCGATATTTACGGAATCGACCTACAACAGCCGGGATTTTAACGATCCGGTAACGCTGATATACGGGCATACGATGCGCTCGGGTACGATGTTCGGACAGCTTCAGAAAAGCTACTCTGATCCGCAACTGTTTGAAGAAAACAGCGATATTGTGATCTATCTGCCCGATGAGGTGCGGCATTACAAGGTTTTTGCCGCGGTCCCTTACAGCAAAGCGCACGTGCTCGACACGTACGACTTTTCGAGCGGATATTGGTACAACCGATTCTTTAACGAGGTTAAGCGTATCAGAGAAATCGGTGCGAACTTCGATAGGGATTCGTTCCCGATGGAGGGCGACCGAGTGATAATATTGTCGGTTTGCCTTAATGAGGATACTGCCAGAAGATATCTTGTTATGGCGGTATTCGAGGACGATCTGTCAGATAACGTTAGAACAAGTTCTAACTAAAATATTAATTATATTGCAAGGAGAAAAAGCAATGAAGGTATTACGTATAGGAGCAATAGTAGTCGCTATTGCGTGTCTTCTCTGTGTGTCGGCGTTTGCAGTAGAGTTCACGCCCAGCGTTGAGATCAAGGACAGCCCCGAGCTTGTTGAGGGAGATGACGACCTCATAATCACCCCGATCGCGCATCTTCACGATTCGGATATTCCGCTTCACGAGGACATTAAGGTAAGCCTTACCGACGCCAAGGAACTTCTCAGCGACAGCGAATGGCATGAGGTCGTTAAGGATTTCGAGGAATTCTGGGATAGCATTACCTCGGGTGCGCCTATTGAGCACGCTGTGATAAGCGAGATCTTCGACGTACGCTACGAGAGCGAGCTTGGAAGCGACGCTGCGGTGGGTAAGACCGTAACCTTCAAGATAAAGGTTCAGGGAATTGACGCGGACGATCTTTTCGTGGTAATAACCGAATCCTCGTCTGACCACCATATGGAGATCGTAGGCCACGTGTTCGAAGAGAACGGTGTTATCACTATCACCGCAACGTCTATGGCGGCATTTGCGATAATAAAAGAGGTTTGCCCCCAGCCCCGGTGTGACCACGATTCGCCCCAGACGGGTGTAGCGCCGTACCTTGTACCGGCAATAGTTGGTATTGTCGTATTTGGTGCATTTGCGGCTATTTGTGCTGTTAAAATCAAAAAGGCATCTGTAAAATAAAGATAGAAAATTCGAAAAGAGGGATGAAGAATGAGAAAGACAAAGCACTATAGGGAAATAGTAATTGCCATACTGTTCCTTGTTTTTGTCGTGTCCCTTATTTCGGCTTTCGGGCTTGTGGAGAAAATATTCGACAAGTTAAACGAATCGTCGGGTTCACTCTATTATACGAATGAGGGAAAGGCGCAGTTCTATTACGGCGGCGATCTGTATTCGCTCAACGAGAACGTAGAAAGCATTCTTATAATGGGTATAGACTCGATCATAACTCCCGACAAATCCAAGGCTGATTCGCTTCAGGCGGACTTTATCGCTCTTCTTGTTATTGATAAAATCGATCATTCCTTCCGCCTTCTGCATATCAACCGTGATACTATGACGGAAATTACGCAGATAGATGAAAGCGGAAACAAGTATGGCTCTTACGTGGCACAGCTTGCTCTTGCTCATACTTACGGAGGCGACGGAAAGCTTCAGTGCCGCAACACCGTGTCTGCTGTCGAAAATTTGCTTTATAATATAAGCATTGATCATTTTATTTCCTTTACGATGGACGCGGTGCCGATAGTTAACGATATCGTCGGCGGTGTCACACTCGTTCTTGAGGATGATATTCCATCTATCGGAGATGAATTCGTCAAGGGCGCAGAGATTACGTTGACGGGTGAGCAGGCACTTGCATTCGTACGCTACAGAAGCAATGCGGTGACTACTAGTAACCTTGAGCGTATGGAGCGCCAGCGTCAGTATATTACCGCGCTTTCCAAGCAGTATACCGGTACAGAGCTGGCAAATCCTATCGAAACGTTTGCTGACGTAAGCGAGTACGTGGTTTCGAACTGCACTGCAAACCAGTTGTCGGTCCTCATGGAGCGACTGCAGACATATACTTACAATGGAACTCTTTCGCTCGAGGGCGAAGCACAAAAACCGGGTGAATACGTCGAGTATTACATCGACGAGGCTGCGGCGCAAAAGACCGTAGTCGATCTTTTCTATAAAATCGAGGAGTAATTACGGATGAATACTGGCTCTGACGAAAAGCTCGAGATGGTTCCTGCGGCGCCACGCAGGAAATTCCATCTCCCGCTTGAAGTGTATGACTTGCTTCTTCTCCTAATTGTAAATATATTGATGCTTGGCTTTTATCCAAGCAGTAACGTGGCATTTGGCACGGTGTCTTTTCTCCTGCATCTGCTCCTGACGTTTGTTTGCGTGTGGGCGTGCAGAAGCATAGGCGGCGTGTACAGGCAGATATGGCGCTACGGCTCTCCGACTGCGTACATTAGACTCATAGCATCAGATTTTTTCGCGGGCGTGCTGTACTATATTCTTCAGAATATTTTGCCTATCGAAAGGGTTTCGTTCGTGCGTGCCTTTTCAATCATAACCTTCAGCCTTTTGCTTGCCGTTGCGATGCGACTTGTATATCAGGTCTTCTATGAGCGCGCAAAAAAATCCGATAGAAAGCACTCAAGGCTTTTTCGCGGAGTGCTGAGCCTTGTTTCGGGACTTTCATTTGACGAAGCTGTTCCAAACTCCGATGCAAACGAAGCTCAGATGCACAGTAGGATTAGAATTGCTATAGTAGGTGCAGGTCAGGTTGGCGTTATGCTCGCAGAGGAACTCAGAAAAAATCCGCGAGCCGAATATATGCCGTGTTGCTTTATTGATAAGGACAGATCGAAGATCGGCCGCGAAATATTCGGACTCCCGATACTTTCTGGCGGCGATAGCGTCGTAAATGAGCTTGCGGAGCTTGGTGTGCAGGAAATAGTTTTTGCTCTGCCCAAAGTTCAGCCTGAAAAGATAAAGGAACTTTACGAGTTTTACAAAAAGACCGGATGTAAAATAAAGGTTTACGATTATCCTACAATGCAGACCACTAATAATGGTAAGCGTCATATGCGTGAGTTCGATATCGAGGAGCTTTTGTTCCGCAAGCCAGTTCAGGTTTACGACGAGCGCACCGGTGCCTACTATAAGAGCAAGGTAGTTCTTATAACGGGTGGCGGCGGATCTATAGGAAGTGAGCTTTGCCGTCAGATAGCGCGTATGCAGCCGGAGAAGCTTGTAATACTCGACGTATGTGAGAATGGCGCGTACGACATACAGCAGGAGCTTCGCATCGCATACGGCGATAAATTGCAGGTATGCGTGGAGATTGTTTCGGTTTGTGACCGCTACGGCACAGAGAAGGTTTTCGAAGTACATAGACCAAACGTAGTTTTGCACGCGGCGGCCCACAAGCACGTTCCGCTTATGGAGCATAATTGCTGTGAAGCGGTGAAGAATAACGTGTTTGGTACGCTCAACGTAGTCGAGCTTTCAGAAAAGTACGGCGTAGAGCGCTTTATGATGGTATCTACCGATAAGGCAGTCAATCCCACCAACGTAATGGGTGCGACAAAGCGTGTTTGCGAAATGATCGTGCAGAGTCACAGCAGTAGCGGTACTAAAACGACCTTCAGCGCGACGAGATTCGGAAACGTACTCGGAAGTGCGGCGTCTGTCGTTCCGTTATTTAAGCGTCAGATAATGAACGGCGGTCCTATTACTATTACGGACAAGCGTATTATACGCTATTTTATGACTATACCCGAGGCAAGCCAGCTTGTGCTTCAGTCGGGCGCGATGGCAGAGAACGGAGAGCTGTTCGTACTTGATATGGGTAAACCCATACATATTTTGGAGCTAGCTGAAACGATGATCCGCCTTGGTGGATTTGAGCCGTATCGCGATATCGACATCGTTGAAACGGGACTTCGTCCGGGTGAGAAGCTTTACGAGGAGCTGCTTATTCGTACTGAGGAACTTGATAAGACTGAAAACAGTATGATATTCATTGAGCGTGACACTCCGCTCTCGATTGATGAGATGAGTGAAAAGCTCGACATACTCCGCGCGGCACTTGATACGGGAGATGACGAAAAGGTAAAGCAGGCACTTATAAGCGTCGTTCCTACGTACTGTAATCCCGATGAGGTAAACTCTCGAGAGACACTTCAGAGTACGATGGACAACCTTTCAAACGTGGATATAGAGCCGCTCAAGGTATAAAAACAGCCGACACAGAAAAATCTGTGTCGGCATTTTTATTTAGTTGGCGCTTTGCGATTCTCGCGACCTTGCTCGGTATTCACCCGGCGTAATGCCTTCCTTTAGCTTGAAGATGCGCAGAAAATAGTAAACGTCCGTGTAACCGCTTTCAAGGGCAATCTTTGCCATTGTGTAATCCGTTTGCTCAAGCAGCTCGCACGCGTGCTGTATGCGAAGCATCGTGCGGTAGTCGCCCGGTGAGAAGCCCGTGTGAGCCTTGAAAACCTCGCGGTAGCGGCTCTCACACAGATGCTCCATTTCGGAGAGAATTGAAATTGGAGTTTCCTCTTTGAAATGCTGATGAAGGTACGATACAGACACAAGCTTTCGTATCTTACCGGACGAAATCTTATCTGCCTCTCTTGTAAGCGTAACGAGTATATCTGTGAGTATGGACGAGCACTTGCTGTCAAAGCCGGGGCGTCGGTTTGCAAACTCCGAGAAAAGCCGCTCAAACGCGCTCGAGATGAGCTTTATTTTTTTCTCACCTGCATCGGTCTTATATATTCGACTCGTTTCAATGCCGAGGCTTGACAATAGGCGCTTTGCGTGAAATCCTGTGAAATGCACCCAAAGATAGGACATCCCCGTGTTTTTTTGCAATACGTGATAGTAGGCGGAGTGTGGGGAGTGAATAATGAAACTTCCGCGTTCAAGATGCTCCTCGACACCGTTGATGCGAACGTCCATACATCCGTCGGTCATATACAGGAGATAAAAATCCTTTCGACCGTTCGGCCGATCGGTTATTATCGGCACCTCGCTTGGCTCGCGATGCCAATAGCCACTGCAGTTTACAATAAGCGGCTCGTCGTTTATTTCGAAATCCCCGTTATGTATTTTGGGAAATGGCACTCTATAATAGGATTGTACCTTCATCTCGCTTTGTGCTCCTTTTGCTCATCGTCATTTTGTCCATAACGACCGTCGTTTTGTCTATTGAGAGAACAATTATAATTGTGTATAATTAGTATAGCATAGAAAATCTAAATTGAAAAGTACTTTTGCGTATTTTTTCAAAATATAACGTAATTTGAAAGGAACACCTGATTATGAAAAAGGCAATGAACGCTTGGTGTGTAGGTCCTGATTTCACTATGGAACAGACCTTCGCAGCTATAAAGGCGGCAGGCTTTGACGGCGTTGAGTTAAACGTCGATTCCGAGGGCAAATCACCGCATTCGCTCGGTATGAAGACTACCGATGCTGACTACGCGGCTATCCGCGATTTGTCAAAAAAATACGATCTTAAGGTTTGCAGCGTAGCATCTGCGCTGTGGATACCGAAAATGTCTGATGAGGCGCTTCACGCCGATGCAGAGGCGCTCCTCTATAAGCAGATCGAGGCGGCGACTGCTCTCGGTGCTGACGGAATTCTCGTTGTTGCAGGCGGTAAGGCAGATACTCCCTCGCTCCTTAAGGCAAGAAAGACATCTATCGATTTCTTAAAGGCGCACCGCGATTATATCGAGCACTCGGGCATATTTGTTGGCGTTGAAAACGTACCAACCGGATTTTTGACCTCACCCTTTGATATGGCGTCATTCGTTGACGAGATCGGATCGCCCAAGGTCGGCGTTTACTACGACGTCGGCAACGTAATGCCGTTCACCCAGTCACACCATTGGATAGAGGTGCTCGGTGAGCGTATCGGTAAGGTACACCTCAAGGACTACAAGCGAAACGGCGGTCTTAACAGTGGCGGACAGTCGCTTGATATTACCGAAGGCGACGTTGAGTGGAATAAGGTGATCCCCGCGCTTCGCGAGGCGGGCTATGACGGATATCTTGTAACCGAAACCTTCAAAAAGGACGAAAGCATGTCCTATACCGATTACATAAACAAGGTGTCGGCACTCGTTGACAACGTACTCAAATATTAATTAGACAAAGGGGCATACATATGAAAACACTTGCTCTTATCGGCTGCGGTGAGATATCCAAGATGCACACAAACAACTTTAATCAAATGGCGGATATAGTAACCCCCGTTGCGTTTTGCGACCTTATTGAAGAGCGCGCGATCGCCGCTAACGAAAGATGCGGCGGTACGGCAAAGGTTTATACCGACTATAAGGTGATGCTTGACGAGGCAAAGCCGGATATGGTGTTCATCGCAATTCCGCCGACGTGTCACGGCGAGATCGAGCTTACGCTTCTCGAGCGAAATATCCCGTTCTTCGTACAGAAGCCGATGACGCTTGATTTGGATCAGGCGCGTATGATACGCGACAAGATTGCAGAGAAGGGACTTATCACCTCGGTTGGACTCCAGATGCATTACGGCGACGTTGCAGACAAAGCGCGCGAGTTCGCGCAGAATAACGAAATTATTTACGTAGAGGCAGAGCGTTTCCACGGTATGCCGCGTACCGATTGGTGGCGTCGTACCGAGCTTTCGGGCGGTGCTGTCGTCGAGTCGGGTATACACGAGCTTGACCTTTTCAGATACATTATGGGCGAGGTCGACGAGGTGTTCTGCTACGGTGCAAAGGGCTTCGTTGACAAGGCTGATTGGGAAGGCTACGACGTCGAGGACGTTACCAACGTGGTTCTCAAGTTTAAGAACGGCGCGGTTGGCAATTACCGCATAGGCTCGTATATGATAACGAAAGATAGCTGGTCGGCTGGCAAGATGGTGCTCAGCGCACGCGAAAAACGCGCCGAGATCGCTCCCGTATCCTCAATCGAGATATTCGGCGAGCCTGCCCCCGACTACGATCCCTCGCAGGTTAAATCCTACAAGCTTCTCAATGGCGGCACAGAGCCGAGCCGCGGCCCGTCCGTCAAATACGAAAAGCAGCGTGACCATTCGCTCAAGTGTGACCGTACCTTCGTTGAGGCGGTCATCTCGGGCGACGGCTCAAAGATACGCAACACTTATGCGGAATCGTTCAAGTCGCTTGCACTCGCGCTTGCGTGCAGAAAGTCGCTTGACACAGGTTTGCCCGTTAAGGTTGAGCAGGAATAAAATATTTTATAACAACAAAAAAGTCG
>JAZSJI010000120.1:0-21081 GCA_045534235.1 Candidatus Flemingiibacterium sp.
CTTGTGCATATATCCTGTGAGAGTGAGGCGGATATACCGTCTATTGGTGAGGCTCTGCGCTCGGCACTTGACGAGCGCGGGCTGCAAACAAACGTGGCTGCTGAGCCTGCCGCACTTTGCCGTTCGGCACTTGACGGCGCGGCGCTGATGCTTCGCGAAAAATACGTATTATCAAAAATTCCAAATAATACCTGATTAAAGGGATTTGCTGTGGGGCAGAATAATATCGCAGCCGCCGATGCGGCTCAAAATATTATATAAAGAGGTTACGAAAATGGATAACAAGTCCCCCAACCCCTCTATCGAATGCTCCGTAAAGCAGTGCGAATACCATTGCGGAAACGAAAATTTCTGCACTCTCAACAGAGTTAAGATCGCAACTCACGAAGCAAACCCCACCGTATGTCAGTGCGTTGACTGCGAGTCGTTCGTTAAGAAGAGCGGCTGCGAAAACGGTAACTGCCACTAAACGAGAAGCCTGCCGCTTTTGCGGCAGGCTTTTTACTTATATTTTTGCAAACTCCTTTGCCATATCGGCGGTAATGCGAAGGAACTTGTCAATATCATCTCTGCCGTGACAGTGCATAGGCGAAACTCTTATAGCACCCGTGATGCCGAGCGCTTCGACTATTCTCTTTGAATAGATGCTCGTGTTCACACGCTCGTAAACAGTTACGCCGCGGCGCTGATATTCGGCAACGCACTCGGTGAAGTCAAAGCCCTCAATGCCGATAGCTGCGATGAGATCGCGCTGGGTAATGTCCTCGGTGTCAACGTAAACCTTCACGCCGGGAATGTGACGAAGTCCGGGGATCTCGTCCGTTCCTTCAAGCATTCTGTAAAGAAGCGCGCGCTCCTGAAGGTGAATACGGTGCATACCCTCGTTATAGAGAGTTTTTCTGTCGGCGTCGCCGATGAAGTGCTTGCCTATCTCGCAGACGTAGTTGATTATCTCCATAGCTGCCGCGAAGTTGCCGGGCGCGCTCGTGCCGAGCTCGAACACCTCCTGTGGCTTTGCGATAAGCTTGTGGTGCGGGAGTGCGGCAACTCTGTCTGAAACGTACGCGAATCCGCAGCCGCGTACACCGAAGAATTTGTAAGGCGCGAAGTTCATTCCGTCAACTCCGAGTCGCTCCGCTTCCATAATAAAGTGCGGTGCGTGCTGTACTGCGTCGGTTACTATGTAAAGGTCGGGTTTTATCGCGCGAGCCTTCTTGACGATGGCCTCGATGTCCATAATGTTGCCCGAGATATTGGATGCAGACATAATGCTGAGGATACAGGTATCCTTGTCGACGTACTTTACGACCTCGTCGGGATCAATTCCGCCCGTCACCTGATTTGCAGGTACGACGCGCATTTCCTTACCGGTTTTCTTACAGTAATACTCGATAGCATCAAACGCGGACGGATGCTCAAGGCTCGATACGACGGCGTTCGTGCCGGGAATATTCTCCATAATAAGTCCAACGAGGTGGAACATCGCCTGCGATGCGGTAAGCTCGGTTATGAGTGCACCGCTCTTTGCGCCGAACATTATCTCGAGGATCTGCTTCGTACCTTCTTCAACTAGTCCCTTGAGGTAAACGCTTCGCGCGTGTATTCTCTCGGGGCAGTCGGGGAACATTTCGTGCGCGCACTTGGCTTCGACGCACGCCTTAAGGCGAAGCGAGCCGCCGGAGTTGTCAAAAAATAATCTCTCGCCGTGCTCTGGATCTGCATCGGCATAAAAGAATTTTTCTTTGAGCGATTTTTGAAAATTATCCTCAAAAAGTATGCCTCTTTCTTCGTTTAACATAATTGCCTCCATAAATTTGATATTATATCACAATTAAGAATAACACATATTTTTTGAAATGTAAACGGAAAAAATCGCTAAAAGCATTGCAAAATAAGCAAATATATGTTATCATAAAGCTATGAACAGCATTTTTGAAAAAACACTGACCTACAATCAAATATCGTTTTGTTACTCAAAGGGACCGGAGATCCGCGAGCGTGAAATCCACCCATATCACGAAATACTCTACTACATAGACGGAGATGCGACGTTTCTGTCGGAAAGCTTTCAAAAAAAGTTAAAAAGCGGAACTCTCATAGTGATCCCGAAGGAAAGCTATCACTTTTTCAGATTAAAGGCGCCCGAGAGATTTACAAGACTGAAAATAAGCTTCCCGGACGGCCTCGATACACTCGCACCCGCTACCGCTGTAACCGACGAGATACGCGTTATCGAAAACGTGGACGCGACGCTGATTTACGTATTAAATCAGATGTGCAGCGAGCTTGGCGGTGACAAGGCAGGTGAGAATTCCGCATTTCTGACGTATGCCTCCTTTCTCATGCTTATGGCACAGATAAACCTACAAAGCGAGAAAAAAAGCGAGGTCAGATATCGTGAGAGCGCGCATTTAGCTACGAGGATACTTGAGTATATAAACGAGAATCTGGACGGCGACGTCAGCATAAGGGCGATAGCCGCGGCGGTAAACACGTCCGAGTCCACGCTGACGCACTGCTTTAAGCACGAGCTTGGAATATCGCTTCACAAATACATTATCGAAAAGCGGCTGATATACGCAAAGCGCTTGATCGCTGATGGAGATAATCCGTCGAAGATTTACGTAAGATGCGGTTACGGCGATTATTCGTCCTTCTATAAGGCGTACAAGAAAATGTTCGGCGTGGCACCGTCGGAATAAAAAATCCCACTCGGTTTACGAGTGGGATTTCTGTTGTTTTAGCCTGCAAAGTTATAGCCCATTTCGAGAGCTTTCTTATTCTTTTCAATAAGAGCCGCCTTGGTTGCGGGAATGCCGCCGATCATATGCTCAAGGAATGCGTCGTATTCGAAAAGACCGGTGAGCTTCAAGAGATAACCCAAAACGATCACGTTAGCCATACCGGTGAGGCCTGCGTCGGACGCCATAGCGGTTGCGGGAATACCGTAAACCTCGATGTCACCGCGAGCGGAGGTCTTGTCGATAAGCGAGGAGTCATAAATAAGCTTGCCGCCTGCGATCACCTTTGGCTCAAACTTGTCAAAGGAGGGAAGATTGAGCGCGATAAGAATATCGGGAGTTACAACGACGGGAGAGCCGATCTCCTCGTCGGAAACGATAACCGAGCAGTTAGCCGCGCCACCGCGCATCTCGGGACCGTAGGAGGGAAGCCAGGAAACCTGAAGCTCGGAGTCCATAGCCATCTTTGCGATAGCCTTACCTGCGAAAAGGATACCCTGTCCGCCAAAGCCGGCAAGAAGAATGTTTGTAGTCATTATTCATTTACCTCCTTGGTGGATGTGGGGTTAAGCTCTTTTACGTCTGCATCCTTGTAAACGCCGAGCGGATAGAAGGGGATCATATCGGTCTTTACCCACTCAAGCGCCTGCTCGGGAGTCATACCCCAGTTGGTCGGGCAGGTGGAGAGGACCTCGACAATGGAAAGGCCCTTCTTGTCGATCTGATTCTGGAACGCCTTCTTTATAGCCGCCTTAGCCTTCTTTACGTTGGGAACGGTATTTACCGCAACGCGCTCTGCGTATGCAACGCCGTCGAGAGTGGACATCATTTCGCACACTCTGATAGGCGAGCCCTGAATTCTGCGGTCACGTCCGTAGGGAGAGGTGGTCGTAACCTGACCGGGCATTGTGGTCGGAGCCATCTGACCGCCGGTCATACCGTAGATACAGTTGTTGATGAAGATTATCGTGATGTTCTCGCCGCGCGCACCAACGTGTACGGTTTCAGCCGTACCGATAGCCGCGAGGTCGCCGTCGCCCTGATAGGTGAAAACGATGTTATCGGGATGTGTGCGCTTAACGCCGGTCGCAACAGCGGGAGCACGGCCGTGAGCCGCCTCTATCATATCGCACTCAATGTAGTTGTATGCGAATACGTAGCAGCCTACGGGAGCGATACCGACAGTCTTGCCGCAAAGATCAAGCTCGTCAAGCACCTCGGCAACGAGTCTGTGAACGATTCCGTGTGTACAGCCCGGGCAGTAGTGGAACGGCACGGGAGAGAGGGATTTCGGTTTATCAAATACTACCATTTCGGTTTACCTCCAAAATTACAGCGTAGCGGCGAGCTTCTCAATTTCAGCGAGAACCTCGTCGGGAGAGGGGATCATACCGCCCGTACGTCCAAAGAAGGAAACGGGCTTCTTGCACTCGGTTGCGACCTTAACGTCGTCGACCATCTGGCCCATATTAAGCTCGCAAACGAGGAAGTGCTTGGCACTGTCAGCAAGTGCACCAAGCTGCTTCTTGGGATACGGCCAAAGGGTGATAGGACGGAACAGACCAACCTTGATGCCCTTTGCGCGAGCCGCCGCGATAGCGGTTTTGCAGATGCGGGCGGTTATACCGTAAGCAACGATAACGATGTCAGCGTCGTCGCACTTGTATTCCTCGTACTTGACTTCCTTTTCGGCGATCTCATCGTAACGCTTAAAGCGAGCGATAACCGAGTTTTCAAGCTCAACGGGATCGATAAGGAGGGAGTTTACGATGTTTTTCTTTCTCTTGCCCTCGGTGCCGTTGCACGCCCAGGTCTTTTCAGGAACGTCGCGCTTTGACATAACGTCAAAGTCAACGGGCTCCATCATCTGACCGAGTGCACCGTCGGCTAAAATCATAGCAGGCATACGGTAGATGTCAGCGAGGTCGAATGCTTCGCTTGTAAGCTGTGCCATTTCCTGAACGGAGCTGGGAGCGAGCACGAGAACGTGCTCGTCGCCGTGACCGTTAGCCTTGGTTGCCTGATAGTAGTCCTGCTGGGAGGGCTGAATACCGCCAAGACCGGGACCACCGCGCTGTACGTTTACGATAACGCAGGGAAGGTCGCATCCTACGAGGTAGGATATTCCCTCGCTCTTGAGCGAGATTCCGGGGGAACTCGACGAGGTGAGGCAACGCGAGCCGGATGCAGCCGCGCCCATAATCATATTGATAGCCGAAACCTCGGATTCAGCCTGAAGGCAAAGACCGCCGACCTTGGGCATACGCTTTGCCATATATTCGGAAATTTCCGTCTGGGGAGTTATCGGGTAGCCGAAAAAGTGCAGGCAGCCGGACTTAATAGCCGCCTCAGCAATAGCCTCGTTACCCTTCATAAGTACCTTTTTAGCCATTTTGTTTTCTCCTTCGTTTATGTACTCTTAAACGTCTTTTTCGACCTTGATAACCACGTCGGGGCACATAGTAGCGCACATAGCGCACGCGATGCACTTTGTGATGTCGGTCATGCTTGCGGGATGATAGCCCTTTTTGTTGAGCTTGTCCGCGTTAAGCGCGATGATCTTTTTCGGGCAGGCGAGAACGCAAAGTCCGCAGCCCTTACAAAGGTCTTCGTTGAATGTAACTCTGTTCATTTTATTTCCTCCGTTTTTAGTTTACAAAAGTTTATTGTCGCGCCGACCGGCGTATTGCTCGCAGCCGCAGACGGCTGCTCGGTCGGGGGCGAAACTGCTCTCAGACGCCGATAGTTTCGCCCCGACACCCCACTTCCTCGGCTGGTCAACCTTGAATTGCGGAGGTGCTGTTATTAGGCGATGTGCGTTTGAGGCATTGTTTTATTAAAACATCTGCTTCGTTGCGTTTTCGATGTAGAAAACGTTATCGAGCGTGTCGAGCTTACCCTCGAGCGTGCTTACAGCGCAGGTGCAGATTAGCGGCAGTCCGCTTTTTTCTGCGAACTCGCGGCACCACGCGTCCGTTTCGAGAATATCCTCGGCGGTGGTTTCAACACCGAGATTTGAGTTGTTGACTATTCCCGTTGCACGTAGTCGCCCTGACCACTCGATCTCTCGTAGGATAAACTCTGCATCGGGAAGATCCTCTGTAAGAGGACGGTATTTGTTCAGAACGTAAAGAAGGTCGTACTGTCCCTCCTTAAAGAAGCGGTTGTACATACCGAGCGCGACCGCGCCGTTATCGCCGCCGACGTCGAGTATCGTCACTCGCTCCGGCTCGCGTATCTGTGCCTCTATCGCGCCCATTACGGACGGCGGCAGGGAAGGGATATCCACGTTCGTGTTTGCGAAATCGGGATTTACGCAGTTTATGCCGAGCGCGGTTAATTCTTCGGTGTTGTCCGCCGCACGGAAGTACGGGTTTACGATGTCGAGGTCGATAAGCGTGGTGTGCTTGCCCTCGGCAGCCTTCGCCTTGGCGAGATTTACGGCGAAATTCGTTTTGCCCGCGCCGAAGTGTCCGCAGACGACTATAAGGTTTTTCAGATTTTTAAGTGGCTTTATCATTACCGTGTACCGTATGTCTGTCGAAATATTGTGCTATATAAAATCATATATTACATTATACCATATAATCAACTAAAATTAAAGAACATTTTTGAAAATTTATTCGACAAATTTTGCCTTTTCATTGTACAAAAGTGACAGTGGGCCACTTTTGTAATCTAATAAGTTAAATTTTTATGAATAGTTTGAAATTCAGTATAATTTATGATACAATATATATTAGGAAACTATTTGCGTTCTAGAACGCAATAAAATACGGCGAAAAGGACCATTTGGGCGTTATGGAATATTTAAGATCTGCATTTTCGTATCTGTGGAGTATCGTTTCCACGGCCTCATTTATTGATATTATCGACATAGCGATAGTGGCGTTTGTGTTTTACTACGTCTATAAGTTCATACGCGAGCGCCGTGCGGGCAAGCTTGCCGCAGGCATACTTATACTTATCCTCGTGCTTTTGCTCTCGCAAATACTCGAGATGCATACACTCGGTTTTATGCTCTCAAACGTGTTCCAGGTCGGTATAATCGCACTTATAATCGTGTTCCAGCCGGAGCTTCGTTCGGCGCTTGAAAAGGTTGGTGCGGAGCCGCTTCGCGGACTGCGTAACATTGGCGAGGGAAAAGGTGAAAACGCAACGCAGGTGCAGGCGATGATTAACGAGGTTACTCAGGCTGTTTGTGATATGTCGCTTGACAAAACGGGCGCGCTCATAGTTATCGAGCGATCCACGAAGCTCGGCGATATCATCAAGAGCGGTACAGTCATAAATGCGAACGCTAACTCATTTTTGATAAGAAATATATTTTACAACAAGGCGCCGCTTCACGACGGCGCGATGATAATCCGCGATGAGCGTATCTGGTCGGCAGGCTGCTTCTTGCCGCTCTCCACAAACGATGACATAATCAAGGACCTCGGTACGCGTCACCGTGCGGCTATCGGCATGAGTGAGAACAGCGATGCGGTAATCATCGTTGTATCCGAGGAAACGGGAACCATATCCATCGCGCTTGAGGGGCATCTGAAAAGAAATTACAGCTACAATACCCTGAAGCGTGAGCTGAAGAAGCTCCTTATCAATGAGGAAAACGTTAATACGAAGGTAAAGGTCGGATTTGGCCGTTTTACCAAAAAGGATACGAAAAACGACGAGTCGGACAAATAAGCTTACAATTACTATTCAAAGGGAAAAAACAGATGGAAAACAATAACAATACCCCCGTACAAAATGAATATGAGCAGCACGTTGCTGAGTCCGGCGGGGACGGCAAGGTAAAATCCGGCAGATTTCAGGATGTCACTGCGAAGATACTTTGTCTGCTTGCCGCAATAGTTCTGTGGTTCTACGTTGTCGGCACGGATACGGCAATCGAGGAAAAGAAGCTTACTGACGTTCCGATAGACATAAAAAGCGTTACGGCACTTGAAGATAGCTTTGGACTTTCCGTCATAAGCGGATACGACTATACGGTTGACCTTACCGTAAGCGGTGCAAACTCCGAGATAAGCCGTCTGTCACTTGACGATATCAGCGTCTTTGTTGACGTTTCGCATATTGAAGCGGCAGGCGAGTATTCGCTTGAGATTAAGACCTCGCTTCCGAACGGTATTACCGTCAGCTCGCAGTCCTCAAATTACATTCAGGTTTACGTAGACAAGCGCACGTCTATATCGGTTCCCGTTGTGGTCGAGCCGATGTACTCTATGGAGTCGACGTACGAGCTTGGAGTACCCGAGCCGAGCATTACTATGGTAAACGTATCCGGCCCCGCGGTAGAGCTTGAAAAAATAAAGGAAGCAAAGGTTACACTTGACCTTGGACGTATAAATAAAACACTTACTGCTACCGGCAAACTCGTGCTCGTTGACGAAAACGGCATGCCGATAACCAACCCCTACATCAAGCTTCAGAGCTCTGAGGTTTCCGTCAAGATCCCGGTTTATACGTATAAGGACGTTCCGCTTACCGTTACGTACAAGTACGGATATTACAACGATGATAACGTAGACATCAAGATAAGTCCTGCTTCTATCCGCGTGAAGGGTGAGCCGAGTGCACTTGACAATCTTGATAATATCGTAGTGCTGCAGCTTGACGAAAAGAAGATCGTTGATGACGGCTCGAGGACGGCTACCATTATGCTGCCCGATAATATCGAAAACGTAAGCGGTATCAGAACTGCAGATATTAAGATAACACATAAGGGAACGGCGACTCGCGAGGTAGTCGTATCGAATCTGTCCGTTGTCAATACTGGAAGCCTGAAATACTCTATAGAATCGCCAAGCATCGTGGTGAAGTTCCGCGGCACGCGTACACTTTTGTCGCTGCTTAATCAGAATAATATCACCGCGACTATCGACCTTGGATATCTCAACAATTCGTCGGGAACCGTTTCTGTTCCGGTTACCATATCCGTTTCAAATACGCTTTCCGGAAGCGTATACGAGATTGGCGAATACGAGATCGACGTCACGATACGGTAATTATGAAAAAACAGGTAATAGTTAAAAATATAAGACTGCCGCTGACCGCGCCGCTTGAAGAAGCCTTCACTCTGGCACGGCGGCGGCTGTCGCTGACTGACGGGGAATATATCGGGGCGGCGCTTCATAAGCGCTCTATCGATGCACGCCGCAGAGGCGGTGGCGCACCGACGTTCGTTATGTCGGTCGCAGTCGAATGTGATATAAATGAGAAAAAGCTTTCGCGAATAGCACATCTTGGCACGGATGCCGAGATAGTCGAGCGTGAGCCGATTTGTGTGGAGTACGGTAGCGAGAAGCTTTCCGCAAGGCCGCTCGTCGTGGGTTTTGGACCTGCGGGAATGTTCGCGGCACTGTTGCTTGCCGAGAACGGCTATAAGCCGCTCGTTATCGAGCGCGGCAGCGACGTTGCCACCCGAACGCGTGAGGTGGACGAATTTATCAGAACGGGCAAGCTGAATACGGAAACCAACATACAGTTCGGCGCAGGCGGTGCGGGCACCTTTTCCGACGGTAAGCTCGTTACGCGCATAAACGATTCGCGCTGTGCATACGTGCTTGAGCGATTCGTGGAGTTCGGTGCGCCCGAGGAGATACTGTACCTTGCGAAGCCGCACGTCGGAACTGACAGGCTACTCGGCGTTGTCGACGGTATAGCAAAGCGAATAGAGGCGCTTGGCGGCGAGATATATTTTGATACCCGACTTGATGACGTTAATATCGCCAACGGACGGGTGGCATCTGTGAACGTAACCTCTCGCGGTGCTAAAAGCACCCTTGAGTGCGGAGCGGTGATACTTGCGGTCGGCCATAGTGCACGCGATACGTACGATATGCTTGCGTCACGCGGATTTTTACTCGCACCGAAGCCTTTTTCGGTCGGAGTTCGCGCAGAGCATCTTCAAAGCGATATTGACGCGGCACTTTACGGGGACGCGTCAGACGTCTGCGACAAAAGCGGCAAGCGCGTGCTTCCGGCAGGTGAGTACGCTTTATCCTATCGCGAGGCGCAGAGTGGCATCGTCTCCGACACTGCGCGCGGTGTGTACAGCTTTTGTATGTGTCCGGGCGGAGAGGTCATGGCGTCGGCGAGCGAGGAGGGCGGTGTCGTTACCAACGGCATGAGTCGATACGCGCGCAACGGAAAAAACGCTAACGCGGCTATAGTAGTATCGGTGTTTCCCGAGGATATTGGAGGGACTTGGCAGGACGGCGTAAAATTTCAGCGACATCTTGAGCGTGCGGCGTACAATGCCGCAGATACGGGCGAGCATGATTACCGCGCTCCCGTTGAAACGCTCGGAGACTTCCTTGACGGTAAAGCGTCGCATTTTACCGAGCCGACACGAGTTTTGCCCACCTACAGAAACGGGGTTTACACGCTATGCGATATGTCGGCGATACTGCCGACGTTCGTTTCGGATATGCTAAAGAAGGGCTTTAACAATTTCGGTAAAAAGATACGCGGCTTTGACGCGCGCGATACCGTTTTGACGGGCGTTGAAACGCGCACGTCCTCGCCCGTGCGCATCGTGCGCGGCGAGAATATGGCCGCGTCCGCGGCATCTAATCTCTATCCGTGCGGGGAGGGTGCAGGATATGCGGGCGGTATTACGAGTGCGGCGCTCGACGGTATAACGGCTGCAACAGCGCTGATGAGCGTTTATGCACCCACTAAATAACGCAGTTGGGGACCTATACGGTCCCCTTTTTGTTTATAGTCGAGCAAAGTGAATCAAAAACAACGAAAACGCTCGAAAAACGAGGATTTCGGAGATTTTAGAAGGATTTTCGATTTTTCCTCGGGAAAACTCCGCCAAACTCTGAATAAACATAAAAAAGGGCGGATTTTGAGGAAATTTGCAAAAACTATTGACTTTTTATACTATCTCTGCTACAATAATTTTATCACCTTTATTGTGGGGTGAAATGCGCGTCCTCACGGCGCGTGCCTGCGATTTGTTTTACCATCTCTTTCCGGTCATCCGACGCCGCTTTTGTCGGAGCATTGGTTCGGGGTGTTTTTTTTCGTCAGGCGGCTTTTCTAATTTACTACATTACAATAAGAAGGAGCTATCAGGCAAAGAAATGAACAAAAACAAAATTATTGAGCTTAAAAACATCACAATGGAATTCGACGGTGAAAAAGTACTTCGCGGTATCAACCTCGATATTCACGACAAGGAGTTCGTAACCCTTCTCGGTCCCTCCGGTTGCGGTAAAACGACTACGCTTCGTATAGTCGGAGGCTTTGTTACCCCCGACTCGGGCGACGTATTCTTTGAGGGAAAGCGCATAAACGACGTGCCGCCGTATAAGCGTCCCGTCAATACCGTTTTCCAGAAGTACGCGCTCTTTCCGCATTTGAACGTTTATGAGAATATAGCCTTCGGTCTGCGTCTTAAAAAGCTTTCCGAGGCTGAAATACACGACAAGGTCGAAGAAATGCTGACTATGGTCAACATGAAGGGCTTTGAGAACAGAAACGTAAATCTGCTTTCGGGCGGTCAGCAGCAGCGTGTCGCTATCGCACGTGCGCTCGTTAATTCGCCCAAGGTGCTACTCCTTGACGAGCCTCTCGGCGCGCTTGACTTAAAGCTTCGCAAGGATATGCAGAACGAGCTTAAAAATATTCAGAAAAAGACGGGTATCACCTTTATATACGTAACTCACGATCAGGAAGAGGCTCTCTCTATGTCCGATACGGTCGTAGTTATGGCTAACGGTGAGATACAGCAGATAGGTACTCCTACCGATATTTACAACGAGCCCGTAAATGCGTTCGTTGCCGACTTTATCGGTGAGTCCAACATCGTTGACGGCGTTATGCTTGAGGACTATAAGGTTAAGTTCTCGGGTGCAGAGTTCAAGTGCCTCGACGCCGGCTTTGAAAAGGGCGAGCAGGTCGACGTTGTGGTGCGTCCCGAGGACGTTGACGTCGTGGCGGCCGAGGCGGGTATGCTTCGCGGTACCGTAACCTCCGTTACATTTAAGGGCGACTATTACGAAATAATCGTTGACGTTCAAGGCTTTAAGTGGATGCTTGAAACCTCCGACTACGTAGCACCCGATGCGATTATCGGTCTTGACATTGAGCCCGAGGCAATTCACGTTATGAAAAAATCCGAGTACTCGGGTATGTTCGGTGACTATTCCTCGTTCAGCGACGAGCTTGATAATCTCGGCAACCCCGATTCCGAGGAGGATGAAGAATGAGAAAGACCCCCCTGTTTCAAAGAATAGCGGCGGCACCTCATATTCTGTGGGCGATAATGTTTATCGTCGCACCGATGATCTTCGTGCTTTATTTCGCGTTTACCGATGCCGAGGGTAATTTCTCGTTTTCCAATATCTCGACTCTTTCGCAGTATGGAAACGTATTCATCCTCTCGATTGCGTTCGCGCTTATTGCAACGGTCGTATGTTTGCTCATAGGTTACCCCTTGGCGTACTTTATGTCAAGACAGTCCGAGCGCGCGCAGAAGATACTTATGGTGCTTGTTATGCTCCCTATGTGGTGCAACCTGCTCATCCGCACCTATGCGCTGATGGCTCTGCTCGACAACGGCGGCTTGCTCAATTCCTTCCTTGAGAACATCGGACTTGACAAGCTTCACATCGTTGGTACTAATTTTGGCGTAATACTCGGTATGATCTACGACTTTCTGCCATATATGGTCCTTCCGATATTTACCGCTATGACAAAGCTTGACAAGCGTTACATAGAAGCGTCGCAGGACCTTGGCTGTAGCGGGCTTCAGACGATGACGCGCGTTATTATGCCTCTTACGGTGTCGGGCGTTATCTCGGGCATTACTATGGTTTTCGTTCCGTCTATCAGCACCTTCTACATTTCACAGAAGCTTGGTGCGGGCAAGATCGACCTCGTCGGAGACACCATCGAGCGCCTTTTCCAGAACCCCAGCACGTATAACGTGGGCGCGGCAATGTCGCTTGTGATGATGGTGCTTATCATAATCTCCGTTCGCATTATGAACCACTTTACCGAGGACGACGAGTCTGAAACGGGTAAAGCGAACAAGAGAGGGGGTATAATGCCGTGAAATTCCTCTCAAAGTTTTACATCGGTCTGATCTTTTTCCTTTTATACGTTCCGCTTATCGTTATGATAGCCTTCTCCTTTAACGAGTCGGGAAGCCTTGCGGAATATTCGGGATTTTCCCTCACTTGGTACGCGGAGCTATTTAACGATGAGGAGGCATTGTCCTCGCTTGTCAATTCTCTTATACTCGCGGTGTCCTCGTCCGTTATCGCTACCGTTATCGGCACGTTCGGCGCACTCGGACTTTACCGTATGAAGAACAAGTACCTAAAGGGCGCGGTCAATACCGTGACCAATATTCCTATGATGAACCCCGATATCGTAACAGGTGTTTCGATGATGCTGCTTTTTGTAGCGGTGGCGGCGATTCTCAAGTCGCAGTCATTCTTCGGCTTTGGCACTATGCTTATCGCACACGTGACCTTTAACCTGCCGTACGTGCTTCTTTCCGTAATGCCGCGTTTCAGAAGCCTCGACAAATCGCTCTCCGAGGCAGCGCAGGACCTTGGCTGTACGCCTTCGCGTGCATTTTTCAAGGTAGAGCTTCCCGAGATCGTTCCCGGCATTATATCGGGACTTATGCTCGGCTTTACGATGTCGCTTGACGACTTTGTTATCAGCCATTTCGTAAGCTCGCCCGATTTTCAGACGCTCCCGCTTTACGTCTACAATCAGACCGCTCATAACGTGAAGTTCAGTATGTATGCTCTGTCATCGCTTATTGTAGTGGTTATTTTGATAATTCTTCTGGTTGTAAACTTCGCAGGCTCTGTCGGTCAACGTAAGAGCAACGGGAAAAGGGGGTAATACGATGATGAAAAGTAATATTTCAAAGCGTATATGCCTGCTTCTCGTTTTTGTGCTCGCTGTTTTGATGAGCACGCTTTGCTCCTGTGAGGGGGCGGCTATCGGCGGCGACACGGTAACGCTCTACGTTTATAACTGGGGCGAATATATCTCCGACGGCTCGGAGGGATGTCTTGACTCAAACAAGGCGTTTGAGGAATGGTACTACGACACCTACGGCCAAAAGGTAAAGGTCAACTACTCTACGTTCTCGAGCAACGAGTCGCTTTACGCAAAGCTCAGCTCGGGCTCGGTAAACTACGACGTTATCGTTCCGTCAGACTATATGATCGAGCGACTTATCGCAGAGGACCTTTTAGCACCGCTCAACTACGATAACATTCCTCATGCGGCGGAGAATCTGTATCCCGAATTTTTCGGTGAAGCATCGGAGCATTCCGACTACGATCCCGGCAACGTCTATTCCGTTCCGTATATGTACGGTATGATCGGCATTATCTACAATACGTCGATAGTGGCCGAGGACGAGCCGAATATCGGAAGCTGGCAGCTTATGTGGGACGAAAAGTACGAGGGCAATATCCTTCAGTTCAACAACTCCCGCGACGCTTTTGGTACAGCGCAATATTTCCTTGGCCTTGACGTTAACTCTGACAGCGAGGACGATTGGCGACTTGCACTTGACAAGCTAAAGGAGCAGAAGCCGATACTCCAGGGCTACGTTATGGACGAGATCTATAACAAAATGGAAAACGGCTCGGCGGCTATCGCGGCGTACTACGCGGGCGACTATCTCGCTATGTACGAGAACAATTCCGATCTTGAGTTTTTCTATCCCGAGGAGGGAACCAATCTCTACGTAGACGCTATGTGTATCCCGAAAACTGCGAAGAATAAGGAGATTGCAGAGCGCTACATAGACTTTATGCTCACCGAGGAGCCCGCTGTTGCAAACGCGGAGTACACCTACTACGCATCTCCCAACCGTGTGGTTGTCGAGAGCGAGGAGTATGTCGAATACATGGCGGAGATCAAGGACGACGCGTACGAGAAAATGTACGATACCGACAGCGTGAAAACGTCGACGTACAAGAATCTTTCAGGCGAAAAGCTTATGCTCATAAACATGCTTTGGGAGGAGCTCAAGTCAGACGTGACCGTCAGCGCGGGAATTTACGTTCTTTGCGCGGTAATTCTTGCTGTGCTTATCGTATGGGCTTTGACGGCCTATATCACAAAGACGCACAGAAAAAAGTTCTACACAAGCAAATAAAAAGAAACGGCTTGCCTTTCGGCGAGCCGTTTTTGTACTTATTTCGTTATCTTGTCAATATCTTTGTTTTCACCGAGGAGGGCAACTGTTTCGTCGCCTCTGAATTTGCGGTTCGGATCGGGGGAGATATTAGTCGAGCCGTCAGCGCCGCAAAGGGCGAGGACTGTTACGCCGTAATTGCGGCGCACGTTAAGCTCGATAAGCGATTTGCCAACCCACGCCGATGGAACGGCGACCTCAACGATGGAGTGTGTGTCGGAAAACTCAATGTATTCAAGCACGTTGTTGCGGTCGAGAATATGCACGAGCTTTTCGCCCATATCTCGCTCGGGGAATACGACCATATCCGCGCCCACCTTCTCAAGTACGCGCGCGTGCTGCTCGCTTCCTGCACGTGCAACGACCTGCTTTACGCCGTTCTCCTTTAAAAGTATCGTGATAAGCACGGAGTCGTTGATGTTTTCTGCGGTTGCGACGACCGCGCAGTCGTATTCGTGCACGTCTGCCGCGCGAAGCACCGCTTCATTTGTCGGATCGCCCACGACGGCGTTTGTGACCGTATCTGCTATTACGTTTATTACGTTCTCGTCGATGTCAATGACGAGCACCTGATGACCAGTCTTGGCAAGATTGACGGCGAGCGTCTGACCAAATCTGCCAAGTCCGATTATTGCGAAGCTGCGTTTATTGCTTTTCATATCTGTTTATCCTTTCTATCCAATCATAATATCAACGTCGGGATGGCGTATAAGCTTGCTCTTTTTAACGCCGCGAAGTATCAGCGAGTAGGTGATAGTCAGTACGCCGACGCGTCCGAAGAACATAAGCAGTATAATGGCGACGTGGCCTGCGAGCGACAGCGTGGGTGTCAAGGACAGGGAAAGTCCTACAGTAGCGATGCCTGAAAATGCCTCGTACAGCGCGTCTATAACGCTGACCCCGTCTGTGGTGGCTGTTATCACGAGCGTTGCGCCGAGCACTGCCGCAAGGTCGAGGCCTACTACGGTAAGCGCACGGATAACGGTCTTATGCGGTATAGTGCGGTTGTATACGGTAAGCTCGTCGTCACCCTTGGCGAAAGCGATCATCGCGCAGATAATAACACCGAGTGTACCGACCTTGATGCCGCCTGCAGTCGAGCCGCTCGCGCCGCCGACAAACATAAGAAGCATACATATAAGCTTCGTCGGTTCTGCCATTGCCGCGTTGTTTATCATATCAACGCCTGCGGTACGTGTGGTGACCGATTGAAATAGGCAGGCAAAAATTTTGTCGATAGCGGATTTGCCCGCAAGCGTTTCGGGATTGTTCCACTCGAATATAGCCACGAGCAGTGCGCCAAAAGCTATCAGTACAGCTGTAATTGAAAGCACGAATTTCGAATACACCGACATATGCTTTTTTTCTTTTATCAGGTTTACAATATCGTCCCATACTATAAAGCCGATGCCGCCGATGATTATAAGGAGCATACCCGTTATCTCGATAACGCGGTTGCCCGCAAAGCTTGTGAAGCTTGAAAATGAGCCGCCGTACCCGCCTGTGCCGTCAAGAATGTCAAATCCCGCGTTGCAGAAAAACGATACGGAGTGAAAAACGCTGTACCATATACCCTTGCCGACACCGAATATCGGTACAAACTGCGTTGCAAGCACAGCCGCACCGATAGCCTCGAAGCCAAAGGTGCCTATAAGTATGCGCCGCACTAATTTGATCGTACCGCCAACGCCCGAAAGCCCGAGCGACTGTGCGACGAGCAGACGCTCTCGCGGCGTTATGCGGCGTCTTATGAACATCGACATCATTACAGCCATAGTCATAAAGCCAAGGCCGCCTATCTGTATAAGCGTGAGTATCACGGCCTCGCCGAAGGTGCTCCAATACGTGCCCGTATCAACGGCTACAAGTCCCGTTACGCAGGTAGCACTTGTTGCCGTGAATAGCGTGGAGCGAAAAGGGGTTACGGTTTTGCCCTCAGATGCGATCGGCAGCATAAGGAGTAGTGCGCCAATAAGTATGAGTGACACAAAGCCGAGCAGTATGATCTGCGTCGGCGATAGGTGGCGCTTATTATTTAGCTGTCGCCTCGCACGTCTGATGTGCGATTTTTGTGGCAGATTACTTGTCATATTTATCACCCTGAAATAAACGTATATGCTTTAGCGTAAATATCTAATCCTTATTATATATCAAAATTGTCCACGTGTCAAGTCGAAGCTGTGGCGGCGGTGCAAATACGCTATTGATTTTTTTGCGGTAAGGTGGTATAATAAAATCAAAAATTGGCAATTGGAGTTTTTAAAGTGATAGTCAAGCCTGTATTTTTTGATAGCTTTAAATGCACGGCATCAGCCTGCACGGACACCTGCTGTGCCGGCTGGGAGATAGATGTTGACGATGACACGTTGGGGCTTTACGAGTCGCTTGAGGGCGACGCAGGCGGTTTTGTTCGCGAACGTTTGATATATGGCGACGAGGTCAGACTTTGCCTTGAGGGAGAACGGTGCAGATTTCTTCGCGAGGACAATCTGTGCGAGCTGATAATCCGCCTTGGCGAAGATAGCCTTTGCGATATTTGCAGAGAACACCCGCGTTTTTATTCCGAAAGTGATAATATCTGTGAGGTTGGCGTTGGACTGTGCTGTCCCGAAGCGACGCGGCTTTGGCATGAGTCGCCGTGTGAATTTGTTACCGAGGATGACGAGTATCACCCAAGCGATGCGGAGAAGCAGTCGCTGTCACGTCAGCTTGAGGTAATAAAATTCCTCGCGTACGGCGATGGCTCTCTTGGCGAGCGTCTTTGTGCCTTGATTGGTGGCGCGACTGACTGCGGTGATACGTACGCACGTTTGCGCGAGCTGTACACAACGCTTGAAGCACTTGACGAGCACTTTAGCGAAAGCTTCTCATCACACGTGCCACTCGCAAGCGATGCACGCTTTATAAAGCTTGCGGCATATTTTATATACCGCTATTGGTTCTTGCTTGGCGAGGAGCTTTCTATAAAATTCACGGCAGCGTCACTCGTTATGATAGCGGCAATGGGCGGTGAGCTTTCTGCGGCGGCGAAGGATTACTCGAAGGAGGTCGAATACGATCCCGATAATCTTGAGCGCATATACGCACTGCTTCGAGAGCTCGACTCTCTTGGTGCGCTGTGCCGCGACGTGCTTTGTATGTAATATGTAAAAGGTGCAGGGAAAACCCTGCACCTTCTTTTATCTTCTCATAGAAACGTCGTTTTCGACTGTTGCGTCGGTTTCTCTGAAGAGAAGGGAAATGCACCATACCGCCGCAAGTCCGACTACCGTGTAGATAATGCGTGCGAAGAGCGAGCCCTGACCGCCGCATATCCACGCGACAATATCGAATTTGAAGATGCCGATACTGCCCCAGTTGAGGCCGCCGATAATTGCTAAAATAAGCGCGATTTTGTCTAACATAAATACGTTCCTTTCGTGTAGCTGTATTAGGTACGCTACCATTTTGCCCAAAAGGTTGCGTTAGTATTCATAAAATCAGCGGAAAATTTTTCCGAGTGAGTTCTTTTTGCGACAAACTTTGCGAGGTGAGAGGTGTATAATTATAGCAAGTCAGTTTTGGGGGTGAGAAAATCGCGGGTAATTTATGCCGACACGTTACTTCTTGTGAATTTTTCTATGGATTTTCTTGCCGTTTACATAACAGTCAAGCTGAAAAGCGGAGTAGTCCGCCCGGCGAGAATGGCACTTGCGGCGGCTATCGGTGCAATATGGTCGCTTGTCGCTACTATGCTCGAAGTGTACACCGCTAATATATTCGGGCGAATAATGATGATTTTGGCTCACGTCCTCTGCGCCGCGATAATAACTGCCGTTGCAGAGTGCGCGCGCACGCCGTCTGTTCGTCAAACGGTCACTTTTATTGCGGTAAACGTTGGGCTTGGCGGAGTTATGACGGCGATGTATTCCCTTGTGGGAAAGGTGCTCGGCACGCCTGTGACACAAGGTGTGACAGACAGTGCGGCATCGACGGCTGTGTTTATTATAGCCGCGGCCGTGGCGGGAGCTGCAAGTCTTATATACGGCAGAATTCGCACGCGATCGCTAACGCGAAAAACAGTTAAAATGACGCTTTGTGCGTTCGGCAATACGGTTAGCTTTACAGCACTTTGTGATAGCGGTAATTTTTTGTGCGAGCCGTTTTCGGGCAGGCCCGTGGTAGTGCTATCGGCAAAGCGAATGGAGGGTAGGCTTCCGGAAGTGCTGATAGACGCTGCGCGTGATCCTATGAACATTCTAAAGAAAGCTGTGACCGGCTTGCGGCTCATACCGACAAGTACAGTCACCGGCGGTGG
This sequence comes from Candidatus Flemingiibacterium sp., assembly GCA_045534235.1. GTDB lineage: Bacteria > Bacillota > Clostridia > Oscillospirales > CAG-272 > Flemingiibacterium. Next base: position 19,232 of record JAZSJI010000120.1, read on the forward strand.
CATGATGCTGTGCTTTACTCCCGAGCGTATATGCATAGAGGAAAGACAAATCGAAGCCGTCGCGGCGCTTGACGTTAGCAGCGAGGATTACGACGGCTGTGACGGAATTATAGGGCAAACATTATTGAACGTATGAAGGGAGGATTTTGATGAAAATATTTGAATTGATTAGTGTGGCGGCGGCGTTCTTGCGGCGCTTGAACTGTGCATTATTTAAAGTAAAAGGAAATGGGGGCGGTATATATTACATTAACGGTGCGGACACTCTGCCGCCGCCGCTCACGCCGGAGGAGGAGCTTTCAGCTATAGAAACGCTTGATTCACATGACACGGACGTTTGCGCTATTGCTCGGCATAAGCTTATCGAGCATAATCTGCGCCTTGTCGTGTACATAGCGAAGAAATTTGAGAATACGGGCGCGGGGCTTGAAGATCTTATATCGATCGGTACGATAGGTCTTATAAAGGCGGTAAACACATTCAGGGCGGACAAGAATATCAAGCTTGCTACGTACGCGTCGCGCTGTATTGAGAATGAGATACTTATGTATATACGTAAATGTGCGGGGCGGCATGACATATCCTTCGACGAGCCGCTCAGCGTGGACTGGGACGGAAACGAGCTGTTACTGTCGGACGTGCTTGGCAGTGACGAGGACGAGGTTTCGCGCGGACTTGAGGCGATTGAGGAAAAAAAGAGCATACGCGATGCGCTCTCGCAGCTCGACGAGCGCGAGCAGGCAATAATAAAGCTGCGGTACGGTCTTGGCGGCGGACAGGAGCTCACGCAAAAGCAGGTCGCCGATATGATGGGCATATCGCAGTCGTACATATCGCGCCTTGAAAAAAAGATTTTGGCAAGGCTCGGCGAGGATTTGAAAAATCGGGTATAAAGCGGCTGAAAAACGCTCGAAATAGGTTGACAAAGGATAAAAATGTTGCTATAATTTCTGTGTCGGGATGTTTATATCAAAACGCCCCAAAATAAAGGAGCAGAACTATGAAAAAACATCTTCTCCCGGAAAAAGGGAATTTCTACAAGGCCAATCTTCACTGCCATACTAAAGCCTCTGACGGAGCGTTTACTCCCGAAGAAACAAAGCAGCATTATAAGGACCGCGGATATTCTATTCTCGCAATTACCGACCATAACGTAATGATTGACAACTCGCACCTTATTGAGGACGATTTCGTTGTACTTAACGGTGTTGAATATAACATCAATATGCAGCCGTATCAGGCACCGCGCGGCTCGAGGTGCTCTGCAGAGTTTAACTTCATCGCGCCGACTCCCGACACAAAGCTCGTTTGCTTCCAGGAAAAGTATGCAAAGTATACCACGCCCGACTATATGGCGCGTGTTATGAAGGACGAAAACGAGGAGCCGTTCGAGCGCTACTACAGCCCCGAATGCGCTAACGAAATGATGCGAATTGCCCGCGAGGCTGGCTATTTCGTATCCTACAACCATCCGCTTTCATCGCAGGAGAATTATCTCGCTTACAGCAGATACAAGGGTATGCACGCGATGGAGATACTCAACTACGGCTCGCACTATCATCACAACCTCGGCTATGCTCCCGGTGTTTACGACGACATTTGCAAGACGGGTAACGTCATCTACTGCGTCGCAACCGACGACGCTCATTCCGAGGTCGGTGCGTACGGCGGATACGTAATGGTTAAGGCTGACAAGCTTGAGTATACGACCGTTGTTGACGCGCTCAAGGCAGGTAACTTCTATTCGTCAAGCGGCGCGGTTATCAACGATATGTGGTACGAGGACGGACACGTGCACATTACCTGCGAGAATGCACGCTCTATTTATATTAATACAGGCACGACCTTCG
>JAZSJI010000068.1:0-46633 GCA_045534235.1 Candidatus Flemingiibacterium sp.
AGCATCTGCGATGCTTGCGGTAAGTGCGCGAAGGTTTGTCCTCTCGGTGCTATAAGCGAAACCGAGACGGAAGAGATCGAGATCTGCGGCAAGAAGATGACCGTTGCGAAGATTGACTTTGAAAAGTGCAAGACCTGCAAGAACGGCGCGGTTCCGAACCGCTTATCGAGTACGGCGCGTCCTGACCGTATGGCGGCACTCTGCACCCGTACCTGTATCTGCCATCTCGAAGCCGAGGATAAGCTTACTAACAAGTTTGAAACCGAGTTCAGACACCGCGACGCGTGGGCTATCGGCACGCGTGAGCGCGCTGTAGAGAGCGACGGACAGACTGTTGAAGGCGGCTGCTTCATTCGCGGCAAGAAATAAGGTGAACTCTGATGAAACTTACATCTCAAATGATAAAGGACAAGGCGGCAGAGCTTGGCATCGACTGCATTGCGATCGGTAACATCGAGCGCTTCAAAGACGCACCCGAGCTTATGTCACCGCTTACGTATTTCCCCGAGGCGAAGTCTGTTATCGCCGTTGCTATGCGTATCCCGCGCGGTACCTACCGCGGTATCGAGGAGGGTACGCATTGGCATAACTATACCTTCTATTCCTACAACAAATTAAACACGCTCTTCCGTCCGAGAAAGTCGTACGATCTTTGCTGCTTTATCGAGGATCACGGCTGGGAGGCGGTTGCGCACTATCCCGCGGTTCCCGAGGGCAACGGCACTATGAAGGAGCCTGTTGCACCGGGAAAGGTTCCGCCGGACGTTATCTGCAGCGTGCGTATTATCGCGGCGGGCTGCGGACTCGGCGAGGTGGGCTGGTCAAAGGTATTTTTAACCAAAAAGTTCGGCCCTCGCGTAAGACTCGGACTCATCTTCACCGACTGCGAGCTTGAGCCCGATCCGATACTCGACACCGGCGACATCTGTCTGCACTGCGGCGCGTGCGTGCGCGAGTGCCCCGGCAACGCTGTTCCGCCCGTTAAGGAAACGGATAAGCGCCTTTACGTCGATTTTGGCGGCGAGAAGCAGATCTGGTACGGCGATGTTCGTATGGGCAGATGTACATTAAGCCATCACGGCTTTAATAATATTTGCTCGCCGTTTTTAAAGAAGGACTTCCCGAATATGGCGTTCGACGTTAAGTCGAGCGAAATGACCGAGGAGGAGGCGTATATCCTCTGCTACTCGCTTGCTAACGCGAAGTGGTTCCGTAAGCCCGAGAGCACGTCCGTTATGGGCTACTACGACTATATCCTATCCCATACAGGTTATTTCGCGATATGCGGCGCGCGCGGCTGTATACGCGCTTGTATGAATGCGCTTGAAAAGAGCGGACGCATCGAAAATACGTTCCACAACCAGTTCTACAAGAAGCCCTCGTGGTCGCTCGAAAACGAGCCTCAAAAGGTGTCGGACGGCGTAAACCCGTACCGAGAAGAGTACCTCGATAAGAAGTACCCCGGTATCCGAAAGAACGAATACGTTATGGCAGGCAGCGAGGACAAGGAATAAACGCAAAGCAACCGCAGAATTTTCTGCGGTTGCTTTTATAATTTCTGTTCTCCTACAGTTTAAGCACAGCATCAAGGCAGAGTGTCAGCGCATATTCGTATGCGTTCCCGCCCCAATTTCGCTCGTCGTATTTATCCGCGTCGGCAAGGCTGTCTGCGGTGTAGAGTATCATACCCCAGGTTGCGCCTCTGAAGGCGGCAACGGCGGCAAGGGCCGAGCACTCCATTTCAACGACGGAGCAGCCTTCGCTTTTGCGGTATGTAACCTTTTCTCTGGTTTCACGGTAAAATCCGTCCGTTGACCAAGTGATAACCTCATCATATTTCATTCCGTGTTCAAGTACGGTTTCCTTGATGGCACGTCGAGCTCTTTCGCTGATCTCGATAAAGCGTGAGGGAGGCACGTAGTGATAGGATGTACCTTCGTCACGCAGAGCCTTGTACGGCACAAGGAACGTGCTTTCGGGAAAATGCTCCAAAGCACCGCAAGAACCGGCAGAGATTATCTCACGCACACCGTAGCCGATAAGCCAATCAAGTATCTGTGCCGCAGGTGCAGCACCGACGGGTGCTTGGCAAAGCACGATTTCCTCGCCCTTATATTTGATTATGTAAATGGGGAACGGTTTTGTTATGCTTTGAAGCTCCGATACCTTGGGAGCATCGGTTATTCTTGCGTATTCGTCGATATACTCACCGAGAAAAGCGAAAACACATTTTTTCGGGAGCTTCAAATCTAATTTTTCGTGAGTGGGGTCGATGACCGCCGTTTGCTCGGTGTCAAACTCCAATATAGGAATTTCGTTTTTAATAATGCTCATATTTTTTGTTCTCCAATCTAAAGGTCAGCCCATCATATTTCTGCCCGTCAACCTCTCGTGTACCTACGTTGCGGTTGCATTCCACAAAGCCGAGCTTTTCGGCACAGCGGAGCATAGGGACATTACCCGACCAAGTTTGTGTATAAAGCTCGTCCACGCCGTTCTCAAAGTAGTAATTTATAAAGGCACGGAGAGCGTTTGTGCCGACACCCTTGCCCCAAACATCGGGTTCGCAAATGTCAATACCGATAGCACGATAGACGGTCTGACCGTCCTTGATCTCGTCAATCCATTCGTAGTTCTCGTCAATGGGATAGGAGCTTACCCAGCCGATGTGTCTGCCGTTCCATTCGATCTCAAACTTCGGCCGGCGAACACCAGCGGGAAGTTCCTTCACGGACTCATAATATTCACGCCAAGATGCGCGTTCGGTTCCCTCGTCCGAATCTATAGGCTCCCACGGTGCATCCGTATTTGACCACTCGGTTTCGGTGGTGAACCAACGTACATAATCCTCAATGTCGGACTCTACCATATCCCGAAGTGTGATGCTTTCAAATTCTATTCGCACGATATGCGCCTCCTAGGTTAAGTTCGTTTGGGTATCATAAATAATACCACAAAAGCAAAAAAAGTTCAAGTGGTTAAATGTTAACGTCCAAGCGAGATTGATAATAAACGCAAAGCAACCGCAGACACACGTCTGCGGTTGCTTTTATAATTTTTTTAGGAGAAAAATTATGCTACGGTGAACTCACACTCAAACGCCACGTTGTGTACAGTGAAGGTGATAGTGTAGTCGCCTGCCTCGAGAGCGGACCCGAGGGTTACGGTGAAGCCGAAGCCTGCACCGCCTGCGAGAGCTGACTCTGCGTCCGAGAGGTCGATTTCGGTGTTGGAGCTCTCACCCTTCTTGGTAAGCGAGCTTATGCCGAAGGTGTCGGTCGAGCCGAGCTCGTCCGAAGCACTTACGGTGATAACGCCGCCTGCGTAGGTTGCCTCAAACGCCGCCTTGCCGATAACTACCATAGAGGTGATCTTACCGTCGACGGTGAGGAACTCAACTCTCTGCATAAGAGCCTCTGCAACGGTGGTCTCGGAAACCGTGTTGTCCTCTGCGAGAACTACGGGCTTCACGCCGTCAGCGACGGTGTAGGTGGTGTCGCCGATGGTTACGGTGGAGCCAGCGAAGCCGGTTACGATGCCGCTTGCAACGCTTGCCTCGGTTGCGGTGATAAATCCGTCCGCATCAGTGAGGTAGTTAGTGCCTGCCACGAGCGTAGCGCTTGCAGAGTGCATTTCGGAAACCTTGCCGGTCGCGAAGTCAAACGCGAGGTAGGTGCTAAACGCAACGCCGTCAACGAGCTCCTTGCCGGTGTTCATAAGAACCTTAACGCTCGTCTCGGTGGTAACTGCGCCGCCGAGTGCACCGTCGCTGATGAACATAAAGCGAAGGGTTTCAACTGCACCGACCTCGTTATCGAAAATAGCGGTAACGGATGCGCCGTCGTTAACGGTGATATTAGAGGTGTAAGCACCCTTGTGTGCCTTAACGGTGCCGTCGGTTACTACGATGATAACGGTGTTTGCGTCGGTAATGAAGCGGATAGCGGACTCATCTGCGCCCGTCGAGGTAACAGCGTTTGCCGAGCCCTCGTTTACGGTGTAGTGCGCTGCGGACTTGTCAATAGTGGTGCCGCTTGCGGAGTCAATCACGAATGCGATCTCGTTGTTCTTCGAGTTGGACTGAACGAACTCTGCGTCACCCGAAACGATGCTGCCGTTTGATACGCTCTTTGCGATAAGCTTGTAGATGCCGTCCTCGTCAACGGTGTAGCGGTAAACCTCGCCTGCGTTAACTACACGGTTTTCGGTGAAGATAGTCTCGCTCTTGCCGTCGATAATAGCCTTGATAACGTAGCAGAACTTGCCGTTTTCAAATACGGGAGTAGTGCCGGTTTCCGCGATAAGGTATTTCGATGCGGCACCGATAGAAACGCTGGTCGCCTCAAGTGCGAGCACCTGATCGCCGAATACTACCGCGTGAATGCTCTCGCCAACGGTAAGTCTGTCGTGGAGACTTTCGGCGCTAACGCCGAGCTTTTCGTTACCGAGCTTGTAGGTGATACCGCCGATGGTAACGCTGTCCTTCGAAAGGCGAGTAACCTTGCCTGCCTCGGTCACGGGAAGAACTGCCGCGATCTCGAGAGCCTTCTTGCCCTCGTTGAAGTAATAGAGAACGTAGTCGCCGCTCTCTGCCTTATAGGGGTTGGTGACAGTGAGCTCGTCTGCTTTCATTCCGCCTGCGATATTTACCTTGCCGCCCGATACGGTGTATTTGCCGAATGCGAAGGGCTTGATGATAAGGCGGTCAGCAACGTCGCTTGCCTTGTCATCGAAGATAAGCTCTGCGTCAAACGCACCGGTGAGAGCAGCAAGTGCCTCGTTGGTGGTTATCTGGGTGAGCTCGTCGCCGTTTGCAAAGGAGTAAACGAGAAGCTCGTTTGCGTTGGTCGAAAGCGCGTCGGAGAGTGTTTCAACAACCTGATATTTCACGCCGCCGATCTCAACGTATGCGCCCGCCTTACCGAACTTGATAACGCTTGCCGCCTCACTCTTGCCGGTTTCGGTACAGCCGAGAACGTTTACAAGCTTTGACTGCGCGTCGCGTTTGTAAACAAGACGGAAGCTCTTGCCAAGGTGCTCGTCAGACGAGCCCTTAAGACCAAGCTCTTTGTAGCTTACGGTGATAAGTCCGTCGGGGGTGTGAACGGTAACAAAGCCGTCCTTGGTTACGGTGTCAACGCCCTCAAGAGCGTAGTTGTTGGTTGCAACGATAACGCTCTCGTCAATCTCATAGCCGAACACGCGCTCAATAATAGTGGTAGACTCGTAGAAGGTCATACCGTTCGATGCGGTGCGGGGAATGAGATACTCTGCGGTCAGCGCGTTGTAAAGAACTGCCGCAACCTCGGCGCGGGTAAGCTCCTTGGTGTAGGAGAGGTCCTCGATGCCGTCGTCAAGACCGAGCTTTACAGCTGCGTCGATGTAGGTCCAGGGGTAGCCGCCGTTCATCTGAATGGAGCTGTGACCGAGCGCACGTACGAGCATCGTCATAGCGTCCTGGAGCGAGATACCTGCGCTGGGGGAGAAGGTGGTAGCGGACGTACCAATGATGTAGCCTGAGGCGTTTGCCCAGGAAATAGCGCCGCTGAAGGTATGGTCATAGAGGTCGGTGAACGCGGTCGTGTTAAGCGTGCCCGCGGTGTCCTTGCCGATCATAAGACGGAACAGGAGCAGAGCCATCTGCTCACGGGTAACCTTTTCGGCAGGCGAGAACTCGGTCTCGCTCGTACCCTTTACAACTCCAATATCGGAAAGGATCTCGATCTGCTCAGCAAATCTGTCGGTCGACGCAACGTCGTCGTAAGACTTTGCATGAGCGCCGGTTATAAATGAAGCGAAAACTATTGCAGTCGCCATCACACCGGACATAAATCTTTTCAGATTTTTCATGTTGGGATTTCCTCCGTAAATAATAATTCACAGGGGGAGGGGCATGTTTGTGCCGTCCCGCCGTGTGAATATATGATAGCATACGGCGCGGCGAAAATCAATGATTTTTGTGCATATGTAACGAAAGCGTTAGCGGTGTTAATGGCATATCTATAAAATATACATAATATGGAAATGGAACCGTTAAACACGCTTACAAATGTAAAAAAATCCCCGATATGCCATACGGCACTCGGGGATTTCGTGAGTTTTTTGAATTTCTGCTTACTTTTCGATCAGTGCGTTTTCGATAGCGGAGAATACGTCTGCCTTTACGTCGTCAGCAAGGATAGCGTAAACGACGTACTGTCCCATAACCTTGACGCTTGCCGCTTCCATTTTCGGGAATTCCTCTGGCATATACTCGGGCATCCACGCCTCGACGCGTCTTGCGAGATACGCTTCAACAACCGCTTTAACGTCTGCAACATCGGCTGCGGTGGGCGCCTTGAAGATGCCGTATTCGTCGATGTTAGCGCCGCTTGCACGAAGCTTGACGATGTGGTCCGCAAACTCGGACGGATCGATCTCCATCATACCGATGATGTATTCATCGGTCATAGTTGCAAAATCGCTCGGATTTTCAAGAAGCGCATCAACCGTGCCTGCAAGCTCGGTGACAGCAACGTTTGCAGAATACGAGGCACTGCCGCCGCAGGATGCGGTAATAAGGCAGGTAACTGCCAGCATAATTGCTAAAATAAATGATAAACAACCTGATCTCATCATAATTTTCTATTCCTTTCCAAAATGTTTTAATCAGTGTACGCGTGAGTGCGAAGATTATCAAGCTCAATCTTGAACGACGCTGTGTGAAGATGTATGCCGTCGCCGTTGTGGTAGCTCTCCGGAAGCCAGCCTTCCGAGTCGCACAGAACAGAGTAGGTGTCGAGATACTTGACTCCTACCTCGTGGGCAACCTCTACTATCCATTTGTTTGCATTTCGTATTTTCTCATTGTTGATAGATGAGAGCATATCGTAGCTTCTTGCAACGGGGAAGATGGACTGGCAGATTATTTTGGTGTCCGGGCTTGCTTCCTTAACCGACAAAAGCATCTTTTTATACTCCGACTTGAAGTAGTCCTCCTTCATAGTCGACACGCCGTTAACGCCGAGCGTAATGACGAGATATTCGGGCTTTTTGCGGCTGACCGCCTCTTTTATTGTTATCTGTTCCTTCGTTTCAGGATAAACGATAGTTGCAAACGATGCATTGAAGAGTGCCAGCGTGCCGCTCTCCGGTGTCCACACCTGAAGTGTCTGGCGTCCGCCCGAAAGCATTGAATACGCGCGCAGTCCGTTGGTCGTGGAGTCGCCGAGGAACACGAGCTTGTCTATATAATCTTGACCGGCATCGGGCGTTACACCAAGCACCGTGTCGGGATATTTCGCGAGAAATGCCGCAAGCTCTGCCGTCACGTTTGACGTGGGCGGCTCAACTGCGGGACCGGGGTCTGACGGGGTAGTGACCGGCGGTGCGGTGGTCGTATCCTGCGGCTCGGGCGCGGTGTCTGTGGGTTCTGTATCGGCAGTATCTGTGGAGTCAGCGGGCTTGGTATCCGATGTGTCGTCAGGCTCGATGTCTACGGTGTCCGACGAGCCCTGATCCTCCTGCTCGAGCGCGGGGGTGTCAAGCGGCTCGTCGCTCCTACCGCTTCTCGCCGTAGAAATGGAAACGAGCACGATAAGCGCGCCGAGAATGACGAAGATGCCGAAGGCAAGGGCTTTATACATAAGTCCGTCTGTTTTTTCGGTGTTCATTTTATTTTCTCCCAAAGATTACTTGTTATGAAATTCGCCAAACTGTGCTTCGTATTCAAGCTTGTCAGAGCGGCGGTTGCGTCTGATGCTGTTTATTACCAAAACGATAAGTCCGACTACAAGATAAATGCCTATGTACAGGGCAAGAAGCGAGATCACACGTGCTGCATTATCGTAGCTCTTGGGGATCACTATGAATACGAGTGCATACGCCGCGAGCATACCGAAGAAGTGAATAAGCACCTTGGTGGAACCTGCATATTCAAGCTTCCAAATGAAATTAAGCGCCGATAAGATAAGGCACGCGAGGAATATAAGCGAGGTTGAGCCGAGGTTTAAAAACATTACTGCAGTGGCACCGTACTCGTGAGAGGAGCTTTGCAAAAGCGTAGCGACGATCAGTATTGCAAACTCGGCAATGGTGAAGTAAAAGCACGCGTTAAGCACGGTCTTTTTTATAAATTTCCAAACGTTCATTTTACTGTTCCTTTTCAGAATTATCGAAACTTCAATACCTACATCATACCACTTTTTTGCGGATATTTCAACAGCAAAAAAGAATGTTTATAATTCCGTAACATTTTTCGAAAAAACAGTGAGCATCGCATGAAAAAATAATATGCATAAGGTGTATTATTTTCTGTATAGTGTTGACTTTTGATATAAAAAAATGTATAATATAATATGTATACCTATGGTTTTAATGAATAATTCTTTTATATACAACGAAACGAGGACAGTCATGGACGAGAAAAACACTTCTTACGTATCCCGCCGCGAGGCACGTGAATACGCATTTGCGCTCTTATTTGCAAGATGCTTCAATACCGAGGAGGAGGCTGATGCGTTTTACGCAAAGGAGATCGACAATGCCGAGATAGAGTTCGGCGATCAGATAGACTACGTTCACAATGTATTTTTCGGAATATCCGACACGCTTTGTGAAATCGATGAGAAAATATCCGCAAACGCAGAGGGCTGGACGATCAGCCGTCTTACGAAGGCGACGCTTTCGATTATGCGCCTCGCCGTTTACGAGATGATGCACGTTGACGACGTACCAAAACGCGTTGCGCTTAACGAGGCGGTCGAGCTCTCGAAGAAGTACTGTGAGGATAACGCTCCCGCATACGTCAACGGCGTACTTAACGCCATTGCGCACCAGCTTCCCGAGCGCGAGTGCGACGCCGAGTGATGAAACGCTTTTACATCGGCATCGACACCTCAAACTATACGACCTCGTGCGCGCTTTTTGATGCGGCGGAGTGCAAATTTCACTCTAACGTGAAATGCCTGCTTACGGTCGCCCAGGGCGAGCGTGGACTGCGGCAGAGCGACGCGGTATTCGCGCATATAAAAAATCTGCCGTCAGTTACGGCACAGGCTCTCGGTGACATTGAGCCGTCGGCACTTGCGGCGGTCGGTGTGTCTGCTACACCTCGCGATGAGGAGGGCTCTTATATGCCTTGCTTTTTGTCGGGAGTGGCGGCGGCGACTACGCTTGCAAATGCAACGAAAAAGTCACTTCACACGTTCTCGCATCAGGCAGGACACGTTATGGCGGCAGTTTGGTCGAGTAATTCCCCTGATTTGCTAACGCGCGAGTTTATCGCTTTTCACGTGTCGGGCGGTACGACGGAGATGCTTCTCGTTAAGCCGAGAGGTGTCGGGTTCAAAATAGAAAAGCTCGGCGGTACGCTTGACCTTAACGCAGGTCAGTGCATCGACCGCGTGGGCGTTGTGATGGGACTTACCTTCCCGTGCGGGCCGAAGCTTGAGGAGCTGGCACTTGCGAATACCGAGAAGTTGCCTAAAACGAAGATTTCCGTAGATGGCTCGCAGTGTAACCTTTCGGGAGTTGAAAACAAGGCGGCGAAAATGCTCGGCGATGGTAGGAGCCACGAATACGTTGCAGCGTACGTGCTCGACTTTATCGGACGCACGATAATCGCGCTTGCTCACAGCGCGGTGGAGGGCAAGGATATGCCCGTGATTTTCGCGGGCGGAGTTATGAGCAACTCTATAATCAAGGATATGATAGCAAAAGAAGGCTTCGACGCGAGATTTTCCGAGCCGAGGTTTTCAAGCGATAACGCCGCAGGCTGTGCCTTACTCACCGCGGCGGCAGAGGAAGGATGGGAGTTTTGGACGAAATAAGGAATACGGCCGACGCTCCTATGGGCGACGGGCGTGCAGTTTTAACGGTAGCGCAGCTTAACGCTTACATCAAGCAGATAATTGATAGCAACAGCATACTTGCTGACGTTTATATAAAAGGCGAGATTTCGAATTTCACCAATCACAGAACGGGACATTTTTATTTTACTCTTAAAGATCCCGACAGCCTTATCCGCGCGGTGATGTTTAAAAGCGCGGCATCGAAGCTTAAGTTCCTCCCCGAAAACGGAATGAAGGTCATCGTGCGCGGACGCGTATCTGCATTCGTGCGCGACGGACAGTATCAGATATACGTCGAGCAAATGGAGCCCGACGGCATTGGAAGTCTTTATATCGCATTTGAACAGCTTAAGCGTAAGCTTGAGGCGGAGGGACTTTTCTCTCCGATGAGAAAAAAGCCGCTTCCCAAGATTCCGACACGCATCGGTATCATCACCTCTCCGACGGGTGCGGCGGTACGTGATATGATAAACGTAACAAGACGCCGTTTCCCGCTTGCGAAGATAGTGCTGTTCCCATCGCTCGTGCAAGGACCTGACGCACCTGCACAGCTTATCGCAGGTATAAACCATTTTAACGCCGCGATGAGCGTTGACGTTATAATCATAGGGCGCGGCGGCGGCTCGATTGAGGACCTTTGGGCGTTCAACGACGAAAATCTCGCGCGTACAGTGGCAGCGAGTACTATTCCTGTTATATCGGCCGTCGGACACGAAACCGACTTTACTATTTGCGACTTTGCCGCAGATATGCGCGCACCAACACCGTCAGCGGCGGCGGAGATAGCCGTACCCGATACGCTTGAGCTTAAGCGAAAGATAAACAATATCGTCGGACATATGGAGCTTGCTCTGACAAGAGCAGTCGGCGCAAGACGTACACAGCTATCGCAGCTTGCAAAAAGCCGCGCGCTGACCTCACCGCAGAATTTTATCGACGATAAGCGAATGACGCTGTTTGCGCTGTCTACCAGACTTGAGCAGGATATAAAGCTTACGCTCACCGATAAGCGCGGCAAATTCGCCTCGCTTACAGCGTCGCTTGAGGCGTTAAATCCGATGTCGGTAATATCGCGCGGATATTCGGCGGTGTACGATAATTCGGGCAAGCTTATAAAGAGTGTCAGCCAGATTGAAAAGGGCGACAGATTCACCTTCCGCACCACCGACGGCAGTGTCGTCGGCGACGTTGTGGAGATAGTTCAGGATACAGATACGAAGGAGTAGGACGATGGATAATAAGGAACTCACGTTTGAAGCGGCGCTTTCTCGCCTTGAGGAAATAGTCCGTGCGCTTGACAGTGGCTCGGCGCCGCTTGACGAGTCGCTCGCACTTTTTGAAGAGGGCGTAGGCCTCGTTAAGCTTTGCTCGGGCAAGCTTGATGGCGCGGAGCAGCGAGTAAAGATACTCGTTGGAGGAAAAGAAGAAGATTTTACTGCACAGGAAGAGAAGAAATGAGCACTAATATAGAAACCTTGCTTAAAGTGGGAGCTGCGGCGGTTGAAGCCGAACTTGAAGCATATATTCCCGAGAGCGGTTCACGCTATGGCATCATACACGACGCGATGCGCTACAGCCTGCTTGGCGGCGGTAAACGCCTTCGCCCGTTTCTCGTTCTGCAGTTTGCACTGCTTGCGGCGAGCGAGAGCGGGCGCGACGAAAAGCGCGCATTTGAGGCGGCACTTCCGTACGGCTGTGCGCTTGAGATGATACACACCTATTCGCTTATACACGACGACCTTCCGTGTATGGACAACGACGACCTTCGCCGCGGTAAGCCGACGAGCCACAAAAAGTATGGTGAGGCAAACGCGCTTCTTGCGGGTGACGCACTTCTGACGCGTGCATTCGGCGTTGCGGCGACGAACTCGCTTCTCGACGGCGATACCAACGCGAGCGCGGTTGCACTCCTTTCCGAGTGCGCGGGTGCCGACGGAATGATAGGCGGACAGGTGCTCGACCTTATCGGCGAAAACGAAAAATTCGATATGCCAACGCTCGAGCTTTTGCAGTCGCTCAAAACGGGCGAGCTTATCCGCTGTGCGGCACTGCTCGGCTGTCTTGCGGGCGGCGCTTCGGCAGAGCTTATTGAGGCGGCTGAAAAATACGCGCTTTGTATTGGCAGAGCGTTTCAAGTTATCGACGACGTGCTCGACGTGGTGGGCGATGAGGCTACACTTGGAAAGCCTATCGGAAGCGACGGTGAGTGCGGCAAGACCACGTTTGCCACGGTGATGTCGATTGACGAGGCTCTTGCATATGCAAAGAAGCTTACAGAGGCGGCAAAAGAAGCTATCGCTGCTTACGAGGGCGCACAGACGCTGGCAGAGCTTGCGGATTATCTTCTGACGAGAAATAAATGACAAGAGGACGTTTATGGATTACGTTTTAGGCTTTTTTACAAATTATTTGCTTGTGTGTGCATTTGCAGGCTGGTTTACAGCACAGTTTATAAAATGCGCTCGCTATATTATCAAAAAACGCAGCTTTGATTTCAGGCTGATAATGTCGTCGGGCGGTATGCCAAGCTCTCATTCGGCGACTGTATGCGCGCTTGTCACCGCTACGGTTAAGGTCAGCGGAACCAAGAGCGTTGAGTTCGCGCTCGCGTTTATACTTGCGTTTATCGTGATGTACGATGCCGCAGGCGTACGCCGTGCTGCGGGCGAGCAGGCGAAGGTACTCAACCGTATGGCAAAGGAGCTGTCTGACGGCGACACGCGCTATCTTGATAAAAACCTGAAGGAGCTTATAGGTCACACACCGCTTCAGGTAATGATGGGCGCTATTCTTGGATTTGCCATACCGCTCCTTATCCCTGTGTTTTAATTATGCGAATAGATAAGCTTGTGCACGCGCGAGGGCTTGCCAAAAGCCGTGAGGCGGCACAGAAGATGATAAAGGACGGCAATATAAGCGTTGATGGCAAAATAATAACGAAGCCGTCAGCGGACGTCTTGGACGATTGCGAAATATCTGTCGTCGGCGAAACGCTACGGTACGTCAGTCGCGGCGGACTTAAGCTTGAGCGCGCGCTTGATGCGTTAGCACTCGACGTCACGGGGCTTGACTGCGTTGATATCGGCGCGTCGACAGGCGGCTTTACAGACTGCCTCTTACAGCACGGCGCGGCACGCGTACGCGCAGTTGACGTTGGGCGCTCGCAGCTCGATGCATCGCTCGGCAAAGATTCCCGCGTTATCTCATACGAGGGAGTCAACGCGAGGTACATCACGCCAAATGATATAGGCGGCGTGTGTGATATGGTCGTTTGCGACGTGTCGTTTATCTCGCTTGCGCTTATACTCCCTGCAATATCGGGACTCCTTAATGATAGCGGACGCGTTGTGACGCTTATCAAGCCGCAGTTTGAGGCGGGACGCGCGAATATCGGCAAAAACGGTATCGTGAAGGACAGAAGCGTTCACGCTGAGGTTATTGGGCGTGTGCTTGACGCTGCGGAATCGGTCGGGCTGAAATGCGCAGGTCTTACGGCTTCTCCAATACTCGGAGGCGACGGAAACCGCGAGTATCTTGCTCTTTTTGACAGAGTTGGCGGCTTTGAGCGTACCGCTATTAAAAAGCATGCGTTCGAGGCGTGAGAGTATTTCTCTGAAAGGAGAATTTCGGTGAAAACGATTGGTATTTATCAGAGTACTGTAAACGATATAGATTTTCTCGGGACAGCGAAGGTTATAGATACGCTTCGCGGTAAGGTGCGCATAATGATGCACGAATCCCTGAAGGCGCGGCTTTGCGCTTCGCTTGGCGACGATGCTCTTACCTTTGTTGATTTCGTTTCGGACGGTGAGCTCTATACGGCGCCGGATGCAATGATCGTGCTTGGCGGAGACGGAACGATAATTAAAGCGGCGCGTCGGTGTATGTCGAGTAAGATACCGCTCGTTGGTGTGAATCTCGGGCGTATCGGGTATATGGCCGAGCTTGAGCTTGACGAGCTTTATCTCTTGGAGCGGCTGTGTGACGGTGACTATACGGTAGAGAGCCGAATGATGATAGAGGCAGCGCTTGGCGACAGACGTCTTTTCGCCCTCAACGAGGCGGTCATTGGCGGGGAGTCGGTATTCAGGATAGTTGAGATAGAGCTTTACTGCGACGGAAATCTCGTTAACTGCTACCGCGCGGACGGACTTATCGCCTCTACTCCGACAGGATCAACGGCGTATTCTATGTCGGCAGGAGGCGCAGTTGTAGATCCGCGTATGGAGGCACTGCTTATAACTCCGATATGCTCACATTCACTCAGCGCAACACCGCTTGTATTTTCGGCAGAGTCCGAGCTTAAGATAAAAAACGTAACACTTCGCGAGGAAAAGCTTTATTTAAATGCGGACGGGTGCGAAACTTATCCGCTTATGTACGGCGAAACGGTAACCATTCGCCGTTGCGAGCAGACCGTCGGATTTATTCGCCTCAAGGAAGGTGGATTTTACGGGGCTCTGCGGCACAAAATGGCAGACAGATATTGATTTTCGGGGGATAACGATGAAAGAATACCGTCAGAACGAAATAATGTCGCTTATTGGCGAAAAGGATATAGAAACGCAGGAGGATCTGCTTGAGTGCCTTCGCGCGAAGGGATTTAAGGTCACACAGGCGACGATATCGCGTGATATACGCGAGCTTGGACTTGTAAAGGTGTCAGGCAGTGCCGGCAGGTACAAGTACGCGATGCCGCGTAGGGAGGAAAAAACGATAAGCGCTAAATTCCGTACGCTTCTTACCGAAACGCTGCAGAAGGTTGACCGCGCTGGTAATATCGTCGTAGTCAAGACCTATTCGGGTATGGCGCAGGGCGCGGCGGCGGCGATCGACTCGATGGAGCGTGACGACGTTGTCGGAAGCGTGGCGGGTGACGACACGATAATTATCGTAATGCGTACGCCCGAGGCGGCGCAGTCGCTAGCGGACGACATTTACGAGCTGATCAATTCCAAATAATTTCGATAAGTGAAAGGCGGTGAGGCTTTTGCTCTCGTCACTTCATATAGAAAACATAGCCGTTATCAAGTCGGCTGACATCGACTTTACGGGCGGCTTTACCGTGCTTACGGGTGAAACGGGCGCGGGTAAGTCGATAATCATCGACAGCATAAATCTGATCTGCGGGGCGAAGCAGTCGCGTGAGCTTATAAGAAGCGGTGAGGATACGGCCGAGGTCTCGGCGGTGTTCTGCGATATACCGGACGGGGCACTTGCAAGAATATGTGAGCTTGGCATATCGCCCGACGAGGACGGCGTTCTGATGTTTGCGCGTACGCTCACAAGTGCCGGCAAATCGACGGCGAGATGTAACGGTCGCGTGATACCGCTCTCGCTGATGCGCGAGGCGATGTCGCATCTTATCGGTATCCACGGTCAGCACGACAATATGGCGCTTTTGGTGCCTGATAATCATATACAGTATCTTGACAAGTTCGCGGGCGTTGATGCAGAGCTCTCTGCATATCGCGAGTGCTACAGCAAATACTGCGAGCTTGAGCGGAAAATTTCCGAGCTTCGGCGAAACGATCGCGAAAAGGCGCAGAAGACCGAATTCCTGCGCTTCCAGATAGACGAGATAGAGGCCGTGAAGCTAAAGCCCGATGAGGAGGAAAGGCTTCTCGCAAAGCGGAAAAAGCTTCAGAACAGCGAAAAGATACTCGAGCTGTCTGAGGGAATATACACACTCATTTACCAAAATGAGAAGGGCAATGCGGCAATGGAAAAGTGCAAGCGTGCAAGCCGTGCGCTTGAGGCGCTCGCGCCCGTGATGCCCGATGCAGACTCGCTCATATCGCGGCTCGATACGGTCATCGGCGAGCTTGAGGATATCGCACTTGCTGTGGATGCGCTTCGCGACGACGAATGTGACGATCCAACATCAGAGCTTGACCGCGTAGAAACTCGGCTTGATGCAATATCAAAGCTTGAGCGCAAATACGGCGACAGCGTCGCCGACGTGCTTGCTTTTCTCGATAACGCCAAGGCACAGCTTGAGGATATAGAAATGAGTGAGGAAAAGCTTGATGAGTTAATACGCGAGCGCGAGGCGCTTATGCCGATACTTGAGGCACGCGCGAGGGAGCTTTCCGAGTGTCGGCGCGAAGCGGCGGGACGACTTTCAGAGAAGATAGTGTCCGAGCTTGCATACCTCGATATGGGCGGCGTCGGCTTCTCGTGTCAGGTCAGACACCGCGTGGATGCGGACGGCGGACTTGAGTACGCCAAAGGCGGCGTAGATGACGTGGAATTTCTCATATCGACCAATAAGGGCGAGCCGCCAAAGCCTATGGCTAAGATAGCCTCGGGCGGCGAGCTGTCAAGAATAATGCTTGCTATAAAGAGCGTGCTTTTCGAGGGCGACGGGCTCGGTACGCTGATATTCGATGAGGTTGACACGGGTGTGTCGGGTAAGACCTCGGAAAAAATCGGCATCAAGCTTCGCGAGCTCGCGCGTAAGGGCGGCGGTCAGGTGCTGTGCGTAACGCACGCGGCGCAGATAGCCGCAAGGGCGGAAAATCACTACCTCATCGAAAAACGCGAGTCGGGCGGCAGAGCTTCGACAAGCGTTACACCGCTTTCGCGCGACGGACGTATATCCGAGGTCGCTCGCATAATGGGCGGTATCAACATAACCGATACGCTTATCAAAACCGCAACGGAAATGATAGACGGCGGATAAAATATATCCCAACAAAAAGTAACTTTAACAATGCAACGCCAAAGATGTGGTGAAGAGATAGATTACCACAAAACGGTCGTTGGGGTGCCGACACGGGTGTCGGCGAGGTCCCCAACTACCAAGAGCGTGAACTACAGCTTAGCCAAAGCCTCTGTGATGGCGAAGCCAATTTGAAGTTTATGCGGAGCTTTTTTCAAAAAGCGACCGTAACTCCTAAACAAACAATAAAATCTCTATACAAGGAAGGTACAAAACAATGAAATTATACGAAGAGCTCGTAGAGCGCGGACTTATCGCGCAGGTAACGGATGAGGAGCACATCCGCGAAATGATAAACGAGGGCAAGGCGACGTTCTACATCGGATTTGACTGCACGGCAGACTCACTTACCGCAGGCCACTTTATGGCGCTCACGCTTATGAAGCGTCTTCAGATGGCTGGCAATAAGCCTATCGCACTCATCGGCGGCGGTACGACTATGATCGGTGACCCGTCGGGACGCACCGATATGCGTAAAATGCTTACCAAAGAGGACATCGACCATAACGCAGAATGCTTCAAGCGTCAGATGGAGAGATTCATCGAGTTTGGCGAGGGCAAGGCGATGATGGTAAACAACGCCGATTGGCTTCTTAACTTAAACTACGTTGAGCTTCTTCGTGAGGTCGGCGCTTGCTTCTCGGTTAATAATATGCTTCGCGCCGAGTGCTACAAGCAGAGAATGGAGAAGGGCCTTTCCTTCCTTGAGTTCAACTATATGATAATGCAGTCCTACGACTTTTACTATATGTTCAAGAAGTACGGCTGTAATATGGAGTTTGGCGGCGACGACCAGTGGTCGAATATGCTCGGCGGCACAGAGCTTATCAGAAAGAAGCTCGGCAAGGACGCTTACGCTATGACTATCACGCTTCTGACCGACTCGAATGGCAAGAAGATGGGCAAGACCGCAGGCAACGCAGTATGGCTTGATCCCAACAAGACCTCGCCGTTCGACTTTTTCCAGTATTGGCGCAACGTCGGCGATGCGGACGTATTAAAGTGCATTCGTATGCTCACGTTCCTTCCTATGGAACAGATCCGCGAGATGTCTACTTGGGAGGGTGCACAGCTTAATAAGGCTAAGGAAATTCTCGCATACGAGCTTACCAATATGGTTCACGGCAAGGAAGAGGCCGACAAGGCTCTCGAGGCGGCACGCGCGGTATTTTCGGGCGGCGGCTCGAGCGAAAATATGCCTACCACCGAGGTAGAGGCTATCGACACTACCGTTGTCGACCTGCTCGTAGCAGGCAAGCTTGCTCCGTCGAAGGGCGAGGCGAAGCGCCTTATCCAGCAGGGCGGTATCTCCGTTGATGACGTGAAGGTAGAGCGCTTTGACGCTGTCGTTGAGGGCGCAAAGCTTTCCGAGGGCGTTATCATCAAAAAGGGTAAGAAGGTCTTCCATAAGTTTATCGCACGATGAAAAAATATACCACTCTGCTTTTTGACGCAGACAGAACACTTTTCGATTTCGATGCCGCCGAGCGCGACGCGTTCGGAATAGTTATGTCGTCACACGGCATACAATTAAGTGACGGCGATTTTGAGCGTTACGTTAAGATAAACGACGATTTATGGGAGCAGCTCGGACGCGGCGAAATAACCAAGGAATATCTGCAGGACAATCGCTTCGGAATATTTTTTGAGGCTATCGGACGCCGTGTTGACGTGCCGAGCTCCACGCTTAACGCCGAGTACGTCGACGAGCTTGCAAACGTGTCAAAGCTTTTCGACGGTGCGCTTGAGCTTTGCCGTGAGCTGTCAGCGCACTACGATATGTATATCGTGACCAACGGCGTTTCGCATACGCAGAAGAAGCGTTTTTATCTCTCGCCGATACACGAATATTTTAACGATATATTTGTGTCCGAGGATGCAGGTGCCGCAAAGCCGATGCGCGAATACTTTGACTTTGTTTTCGCACGTATCGGCGAAGACAAGCGCGCGTCGTCGGTTATAATCGGCGACTCATTGCCGCACGATATACTCGGCGGAAACAATTACGGAATCGACACCGTTTGGTATAATCCCAAGGATATCGAAAATACCACGGGAATAATCCCTATCGCAACAGTTAAAGATTACAACGAATTACTTGAAATGTTACTCTGAAGGAGAACGTATGGACTACACTCGCGTGATAGAACGCTTGACAGCCTCAAAAATTGAATACAGCGAAAATACTCCGCTTGCGCCTTATACGAGCTTTCGTATAGGCGGCGCGGCACGCCTTCTTGTGTTCCCGAAGTCGTGCGACGAGGCAACTGCGGCGTTTGATATTCTTCGCGCCGAGAGCGTTCCCACCATAGTGCTTGGCAACGGCACTAACGTGCTCGTTTCGGATGAGGGCTATAACGGCGCGGCGGTCGTGCTTTCGGGTATGCGCACGTGTACGGTTGACGGCGAATGTATCACTGCGGATGCAGGCGTACCGCTTACAAAGCTTGCTTTGCTGGCGGCAAAAGATTCGCTTGCGGGCCTTGAGTTTGCGTACGGTATTCCCGGTACGCTCGGCGGAGGCATTTATATGAACGCCGGTGCGTACGGCGGAGAGATGTCACAGGTGGTTACACAGAGCCGTTACTACGATATGACAACGGGCGAATGCGGCACTATCGACGGCGCGGCACACGAGTTCGCGTACCGCCATAGCGCGTATATGGACAGCACGAGGATAGTGCTGTCGGCGACTGTGAAGCTTGCGCGTGGCGACAAGGGCGAAATCGAAGCCGCGATGGCAGATTATATGTCGCGCAGACGCGATAAGCAGCCGCTTGAATATCCGAGCGCCGGAAGCGTTTTCAAACGCGGAAACGGCTTTATCACCGCGCAAAAGATAGACGAGGCAGGGCTTAAGGGCAGAGCGGTCGGCGGTGCGGAGGTTTCCGAAAAGCACGCAGGATTTATCATTAACAAGGGTGGAGCGACGGCTAAAGACGTGCTCGAGCTTATTGAGATAATTAAAACGGAAATTTACGAGAAATTCGCGCTCGAGCTCGAGTGCGAGGTAAGATACATTAAGTAACGGAGTGCGGTAATGGAGTTTTTGATTATTACGGGTATGTCCGGTGCCGGAAAGTCGCAGGCGGCGAATACGCTTGAGGAC
The DNA here is from genome assembly GCA_045534235.1 of Candidatus Flemingiibacterium sp. Lineage (GTDB taxonomy): Bacteria > Bacillota > Clostridia > Oscillospirales > CAG-272 > Flemingiibacterium. The sequence continues at coordinate 19,664 of JAZSJI010000068.1, forward strand.
CTTGGCTGGTACTGCATCGACAATATGCCCTCACAGCTTATACCGAAGTTTGCCGAGCTTTGCAAGGCATCCACGAATGAAATTGATAAGGTTGCGTTTATCGTCGACATACGCGGCGAGGCGGATTTTGAGCCGCTGTTCACACAGCTCGATGCCCTGAAATCGCAAGGCTTTAATTGCCGTACGGTATTTTTAGAGTGCTCCGACGACGTTATCATTAACCGATATAAATTTACGCGCCGCACGCATCCGCTTGTCGCGGCGAAGAATATCAGCATAACCGAGGCGCTTTCGCACGAGCGAGAGATACTTGCACCTGCCGCAAAACGTGCAGACTACGTTATTGACACGACAAAGCTCTCGCCCTCACAGCTAAAGGAAAAGATGCTCGGTGTAGTCAGCGCCGAGAAAACAGGCTCGCTGCTCATCACGTGTATGTCGTTTGGATTCAAGCACGGTGCGGCGAGCGAGGCGGATCTTGTTTTCGACGTGCGCTGCTTCCCCAATCCATATTACCACGAAGAGCTCAAGGCGCATACGGGACTTGAGGCGAGCGTGCGCGATTTCGTTTTTTCACACAAGGAAACTACCGATTTTGTGGACAAGCTTTACGATATGGTTGATTACCTCTTGCCGCTTTACTCAAAAGAGGGTAAAACACAGCTTATAATTGCTATCGGCTGTACTGGCGGCAAGCACCGCTCGGTTGCTTTGACCGAAGCACTGTCGGCACATATTCGCGACGGCGGATACAAGACCGTCACCATACATCGCGATATAACCAAATAAATATCGGGCAATCTTCCCGAAAAAATCGAGGAGAACTATGTCTTTTGCACAAGAAACGAAGGCAAATCTCGTCACTATGTCCGAGGCGATGAAGCACGACTGCTGTAGGCGAACGGCGCTTTACGGTATGCTCTACGGCGCAGGCGTGTTCACACGTGAGCGCATAAAGCTTGTCACGACGAGCTTCGAGCTTGCAAGCCTTGCTCTCAAATGGCTTCACGACCAGCACGGCGTTGAGGCTAACCTCTATGTTACGGACAGAAAAAGCGGAGAGGTAGACGAGCGGCGAAGCTGCAAAATAACTGTCGTGCAGAAAAAGGAGCTTGAGCGGCTTTTTCACTCGCTTCGCTACGGCTTGGACGAGCCTTTGTCGAATATAAAAAAGGAAGCGTTTAAGTGCGCCGGTTGCAAAGCGGCGTTTATGCGCGGAGTGTTTTTGGCGGCAGGAACGCTCACCGATCCTGACAAGAGCTATCATCTTGAGATGAATTTTGCCGACGCGGCAATCTGCGAGAGCTTTGCAGAGATGCTGACCGAAGAAGGTATCGCGCCCAAGCGTATGACGCGCAAGACCGAGCACGTGCTTTATTACAAGGACAGCGAGAGTATAGAGAATTTTCTCGCCCTCATCGGCGCTAATAATGCCGCGTTTACCATAATGAATAAAAAAATCGAGCGAGAGCTTCGCTCGGATATGAACCGCATCGCCAACGGCGAGGTGGCAAACATCGAAAAAACGACCAAGGCGGCGAGCGCACAGATAAACGCAATACGTGCGCTTAAAGCGAGCGGCGAGCTTGAACGCTTGCCCGACGAGCTTAAAATAACGGCAGAGCTTCGGCTTGAATACAGCGAGGATACGCTTCTTCAGCTTGCTAACCGACACAATCCGCCAATTACCAAATCGGGCGTTAATCATAGGCTTAAAAAGATTATGGAGTGGAAGACGTAAGATATTGAAAACGGGGCGTCGAGGACGTCGCCTCCTACAAAATCGCGCTCACATTTGCCGCAAACGCCAAAGATGTAGTAATACGAGCGATAACCGCAAAACGGTCATTGGGGTGGCGACACGGGTGTCGCCGAGGTCCCCAATTACCGAGAGTGAGGACTTGCGTTTAGCCAAGCACTCTATGGCGGCGAAGCCAATTTAAAGTTTTTTGCCAGGCTTTTTTTCAAAAAAGCCGCGTTTTCTCCTTACAAACGATTACCACACCCAAAGCTACGAGGACAAAAAGATGGAATTTGTACACCTGCATTTGCACAGTGAATACAGCCTTCTCGACGGTGCGTGCCGCATCGCCGAGATACCTCGTCGCGCCAGGGAGTGCGGACACACCGCGGCGGCTATCACCGACCACGGCGTGATGTACGGTGTCGTGGATTTTTACAACGCCTGCAAAAAAGAGGGCATCAAGCCGATAATCGGCTGTGAGGTGTACCTTGCCAGACGTACGCGCTTTGACCGCGACCACGGCGAGGATAGCGGAAGTTATCACCTTGTACTCCTTTGTAAAAATGAGGTTGGGTATAAAAATCTCATCGCGATGGTAACGAGCGCCTTTACCGAAGGCTTTTACTCGAAGCCGCGTATAGATATGGAGCTTCTTGAGGCTCATCACGAAGGACTTGTCGCACTTTCTGCGTGTCTTGCGGGATATATTCCGCGCGCACTTGTTGACGGTAATTACGAGGCCGCACGCGAGCACGCGATGAAAATGAAATCGCTTTTTGGCGATGACTATTACCTCGAAATTCAGGACCACGGTATTGACGAGCAAAAAACGGTCAACCACGGTATAGTTAAGCTCTCGCGAGAGCTTTCAATCCCTATGGTTGCGACCAACGACGCGCATTATCTTCGCCGTGAGGACGCGGACACTCAGGCGATACTTATGTGCATACAGACAAACAACGTCATAACCGACGGCAGACCGATCGGCTTTGAAACCGACGAGTTTTACTATAAGACTACCGACGAAATGCACGAGCTGTTTTCCTATCTCGACGGGGAGCCGCTCGGAAGCCCTATTGAAAATACCGCAAAGGTCGCAGAGAAGTGCAGCTTCGACTTCGACTTTTCGAAAATATATCTCCCCGCATTTACGCCGCCAGATGGTCTTTCGGGCGCAGAGTATCTGCGCCGCCTCACAATGGACGGGCTCTCAAAGCGACTTGACGCAGGGCGCATCACATATACGGACAAGCATCCCGAGAGAGAATACCTTGAGCGTATCGAGTATGAGCTTGAGGTCATAAACCGCATGGGATACGCCGATTACTTCCTCATAGTGCAAGATTTCGTCGGATACGCGAAGAAAAACGGCATCCCCGTTGGTCCCGGACGTGGCTCCGGCGCGGGAAGCCTCGTGGCGTTTTTACTTGGAATTACCGATCTTGATCCCCTTCATTTCGAGTTGCTGTTCGAGCGTTTCTTGAATCCCGAGCGAGTCAGTATGCCCGACTTCGATATAGACTTTTGTTATAACCGCCGCGACGAGGTGATAAGCTACGTTCGCGAGCGATACGGCACAGACCACGTGGCACAGATAGTTACGTTCGGTACGATGGCGGCGAGAGCCGCAGTCCGCGACGTCGGACGTGCACTTGGAATGTCGTTTGCCGAAACGGATGCGGTGGCAAAAAATATACCGCACGCACTTGATATGACGCTCGACGGTGCTCTTAAGGCGAGCCGCGAGCTTCGTGAGATGTACGAGGATTCGCCGAAGGTGAAGCGCCTTATCGACACCGCACGTGCCCTTGAGGGTATGCCGCGCCATTCGTCCACACACGCGGCGGGCGTGGTTATCACGGACAGACCTGTGCACGAATACGTGCCGCTCGCAGTAAACGGCGATATTCCCGTAACACAGTTCGATATGGACACCGTAGCGAAGCTCGGACTTCTTAAATTCGACTTCCTTGCGCTTCGCTATCTTACTATAATTGCCGATACTGAAAAACAGATTCGCGAGCGCGAGCCGGGCTTTAACGTAGAGGCTCTTCCGCTTGACGATAAGGCTGCGTATGAGCTTATTTCGTCGGGAAATACAGACGGTGTGTTCCAGCTTGAATCGGGCGGTATGCGCCAGATGCTAACCCAGCTTCGTCCCGATACTATAGAGGATATAATCGCGGCTATATCGCTTTATCGTCCCGGCCCGATGGACTCTATTCCCAAATATATTGAGAATCGCAGAAACCGCGATAAGGTGACCTATAAAACACCGCTCCTTAAGCCTATACTCGACGTGACTTACGGCTGTATGGTCTATCAGGAGCAGGTAATGCAGGTTTGCCGAAGCGTCGCGGGTTATACCTTCGGACGCGCCGACCTCGTTCGCCGTATGATGGCGAAGAAAAAATCCGAGGAAATGGAAAAGGAGCGCGCTGTATTCGTCGAGGGCGCGTCGAAGAACGGAATAAGCGAGGACGTTGCTAACGAGCTGTTTGATGAGATGTCGGGCTTCGCGTCCTACGCATTTAATAAGAGCCACGCGGCGGCGTATGCGCTTATTTCATACCGTACGGCATATTTAAAGAGCCACTACCCAACCGAATATTTAGCGGCGCTTATGACGTCGGTTATGGGAAATACCGCAAAGACTGCGGAATACGTCGCAGAATGCTCACGATACAAAATACGCATACTTCCGCCCGATATAAACGAGTCTACCGCAGATTACCGCGCTATCGTAAAGAACGGAGAGCGGTATATACGCTTCGGTCTGCTCGCGCTTAAAAATCTCGGGCTCGGCTTTATCGAGCGTATAGTCGCAGAGCGACGTGTTCGTCCGTTTGCATCGTTCGAGGATTTCGTTGAGCGTATGTACGCCAAGGATATGAACAAGCGTCAGCTTGAGGCACTCATTAAGAGCGGCGCGTTTGACGGACTCGGCGTTTATCGAAGCAAGCTCCTTCTTTCTTATGAAAAGATCATCGACCACTATCAGGAGCGCGGTCGCACCAATCTTGCAGGACAGCTTGATTTGTTTTCAATGGGGCTTGAGGATAGCACCTCCCCCGAAGCGTTCAGCTATCCCGACGTGCCGGAGCTTACCTTCAGAGAAAAGCTGAAGCTTGAGAAGGAATGCTCGGGAATATACTTCTCGGGGCATATGCTCGAAGATTATTCGCGTCACGTTGAAAAGATAGCGCCTACGCAGATAAACAGCATTTTAGCGGCGTTTGATGAGGATAGCGAGAGCGAGGAGAGCTTCGCCGACAAGCAGACGGTAACCATTTGCGGTATTGTGACGCGCAGACAGTCGAAAACGACGAAAAACGGCGCACAGATGGCGTTTGCAAATCTTGAGGACAGATACGGCGAGATAGAGGTCATAATTTTCCCGAAAACCTTTGAGTCCGTTGGATATATGTTCTCGGGGGAAGCCGCGTTGTGCGTGACGGGACAGTTATCGGTGCGAGATGACGAGGGACCGAAGCTGCTTTGTCAGAGTGTGTTCGCGCTTGACGACGACCGAAGCTTTAACGAGAGCTCGCAGATACCAACGGACAACGGTGCTTCGAATATGCGAAGCCGTCAGGTACAAGGCGCACCGACTCCGATGCCGACACAGACCTCACCTTCCGGTGTACACGAGGCTGTCGTTACAAAAAAGCCTGAGGGATCGGGCAACGTATATCACGTAAGCGGCGTTTCTGCACCTCCGCCCGCGGCGCGTGTGACAGGATATGTGGCGAGTACGCCCGCAGCGCCTGCACGGACAAGCACGCCTAACGTACCGAGCAAGATATACCTTCGCGTTGACAGCACGGCGGAGTCCGACAGACTTTTCAGAAAAGCGCAAAATCTTTGCTGTATTTTCTGTGATGGTACGACCGAGGTCATATTCTACGATAAATCTACGTCCGAGTACAAGCGAATGACCGGAGTGCGCCTCTCTGCAACGCCGTTCGTAGTGAACGAGCTTCGCGAGCTCCTCGGCAGCGAAAATGTAGTAGTAAAATAAAGGAGATGCAATTATGGGTATTTTTTCGAAAAAAGAAAAAGAAGCCAAGACAAAGGTAAGTAAGACGGCAGCGCTGGCAAAGGTGGCAGCGTCCGTTTTGAATGCAGTGTATTACGTTATGCTCGTATGCATTTTGCTTGTCGGAATCGTAGCACTTATTATGCTGCTTGTGAATACGTCCGTTGAGAAGATGATGCTTCCGCCGTTTATGAAGCTCGAGGACGGTATCTATTCCATAACCATCGGCAACGGTATTCGTATCGACTGCCCTTACGACAGCGTAGGACTTTCTCAAATTAAAACGGTTATCTGGGCGCAGCTTCTTATGTTTGCCTGCGCGTGTGCGACGATTGCACCCGTTTCGCTGTTTTTGTCCAAGATAATGAAGAAAATATCTCGCGGCGAGCACGACGCAAGGAGCGCAAGATATATTACGTTTATCGGGCTTTCCGTGCTTGTCGGAAGCACGGTACTTCGACTCGCCGATAGCTTTTACAACTACTTGCTTGTAAAAAGCTTTGTTACTACTCCCGAAAGTATACACTTTGCTTTCGGACTCCCGCTTGGCGGCATTGCCGTTGGCGTAATAATTATCGCTCTTGCGGGTATATATTCTCTTGCTTGCCCCAAGACAGCAGTGATAGACGTTGCCGAGGCGCAGGAAGAGAAAGAATAAATTTTCAAGCATCGGCAGAATAATTCATAAAATATTAATTATATTGCGGTATAATTTATGAAACAAAATCACTTTGAATTTCGTAATATACTTAAGACTGCCAATTAAGGAAAGGGAATCGTACATTGAACAGCCAGAACCGAAGACCGAATAATAACGTAAATTGGGGACGCGAGGTCAAAAACTCGGGTAAGCTTGCAGGGACAGTTGCAGGAAGACTGCTTTCATATGTGATGAACGCGCTTCTTACCGTCGTTCTTATATGCCTTATCACGGGAATTATCGTCGCTACCGTATTTGCTGTATATGTGAAGAACTACATCGACCCAACTATAGATCCGTCTATACTCCGTGTTAATTCGAGTCAGACCACGAAGATATACTATATGGACTATACCGACCGTGAAAACCGTATCGGTAACATGGTCGAGCTGAAGAATGAACAGCTTTTTGGCTCGGAAAACAGCGTATGGGTGCCGTATACGCAGATACCCGAGAACCTCGTTGACGCGTACGTTGCGGTCGAGGACAGACGCTTCTGGAGCCATAACGGTATTGACATATGGCGTACAGGTAAGGCGGTGATAAACTATTTCCTTCCGCTTTGGAAGGACGCCGGCGGTGCTTCTACCATTACTCAACAGACTATCAAAAACCTCACCGACGACAAGGACTATACTCCACAGCGTAAGATTCAGGAGATACTTCGTGCGCTCAATCTCGAAAAGCAGCTGGATAAAACGGAGATACTTGAGCTTTATATGAACAACATTTATCTCTCACAGAACTGCTACGGCGTTCAAGCGGCGGCGTACACTTATTTTAATAAGGACGTTTCCGAGCTTACGCTTGTTGAGTGTGCATCGCTTGCCGGAATCACTAATTCTCCGACTAAATATGACCCCGTACAAAATCCCGAGAAGAACAAGGAGCGTCGCCAAAAGATACTTGACGATATGCTTGAGCAGGGATATATCACCAAGGAAGAGTATGACGGCGCATACGACGCGGAGCTGGTGCTCGACTATCAGGGCAGAGCAAAGGATGCGGCTATTACCTCGAATTCGTGGTATACTGACCAGGTAATGGTTGAGGTCGCAAACGCGCTTTGTGACCAATTCGGATATACCCTTGAAATGGCGTATAACCTTATTTATACGGGTGGCCTTCAGATAATCACGCTTCAGGATCCTGACGTTCAGGCGACGCTTGAAGAGGTTTATACAAACGAAAGCAACTTCCCGAAGACCAACAACGCGGTTCAGCCGCAGTCGTCTGCGGTAATTGTCGATCCTGCGACGGGCGACGTTCTCGGCCTTGTCGGTGCGCGCGGCTCTAAGGAGGCTAATCTGCTTCTCAACTACGCAACCACGACAACCCGTTCTCCCGGATCGTCTATAAAACCGCTTTCGGTATACGCTCCCTCGCTCGAATATGGAATTATTAACTACGGCAGTGTCTATGATGATACTCCGGTGCGCTTTAATTATGCAGACGGCGACACGGAAAAGCTTAATCCTACCGCTTGGCCGAAGAACCTGCCTGAGCGTTACGGCGGACTTACCACGGTAAACGATGCGGTGACTCGCTCGGTAAATACCGTTGCGGTGCGTATTCTCGAGGAGCTTACGCTCGATACCTCGTTCGATTTTGTTAAAAACAAGCTTAAAATGGACAGCTATATCGAGTACGCAACGCTTGCCGGCGGTATGTCAATCACCGACAAGGACTATTCGGCACTTGCGCTTGGCGGTATGAACTACGGCGTTACCAACCTCGAGATTACCGCAGCGTATCAGATATTCGCCAACGGCGGTGTTTATAATAAGCCGCGTACTTGGCTTCGCGTGCTTGACGCTGACGGAAATGTTCTTCTCGAAAATACGGCGGAAAGCTACGTCGTTATAAGTGAACAGACTGCGTCTATAATGACGAAGATGCTTCAGAACGTCGTAACTCGCGGTACAGCTACGAGCGTATCTTTAAAGAGCACGGTCAACTGTGCGGGCAAAACGGGTACAACGTCGAACGACGTTGACCGTTGGTTTATTGGATACACTCCATACTACGTCGGCGGCGTGTGGTTCGGTTATGAGATCCCTCAGTCGCTGGGTACGCTTTCGTGGAGCCCGTGCACGGTTGCTTGGGATATAATAATGACCAAGCTTCATCAGAAGTATATCGGAGCAGGCCAGCTTAAGACCTTCGAGGTGGCTGACGGCGTTATGACGGCGACATACTGTAAGGATTCCGGTAAGCTTATGACCTCGGCGTGTCACGCCGATCCTCGTGGAAACCGCGCCGAAACGGGTTATTTTACCGCTTCGACGATTCCGAATGAGTACTGCGATGTTCACATTATGGTGCCGTATGATACCGTAACAGGCGGTATTGCCTGTGAGGCGTGTCCGCCTGAAAACGTAAAGAACGTTGGACTTTTGAAGACTTCACGCATATTCCCTATGAACGTAAAGGTTACCGACGCACAGTACACCTACCGTCAGGTTAGCCTGGATACGGTTATGCCCGCGAAGGGTGATGTCCCGTTCTATATTGGCTTATATTCTGACGGAGAGTATCCCGGTTATACGGACACGTCGGGCGCGCGTGTATATAACAGCTACTGTTATGAGCATCACGCGCTTATAAAGGATCCTGTAGATGAACCCGACGATCCGAACGACGAGGACGATACTACGGATACGGATGATACCGCGGCTCCCGACGACACGGGCGACGTTGAGGATACGAACGATCCCGATATTGAGTAAATAATACTACGCATTAAAACGAAAATCACCTCATACAATTGTGTGAGGTGATTTTTATGTCTTTGAAGCGCACAAAAAATCGTTTGCGCTCGCTTATTCGTACAGAGCTTGGCAGTGTAAATCTGCGCTGTGTTATTATCGGTGCACTTATAGTCCTTTTCTGCGGAATACTCAGCGCGTTTGCAGGCGGCTCTACAGAGGCTTACCGCGAGCTTGAAAGACCTGCCCTTGCGCCGCCTGCATTTTTGTTTCCGATCGTATGGACGGTTTTATACGTATTGATCGGGGGCGCGGCCGGTGCGGTTGCCTGCTCGTGCGAGCGGGTACACGAGGCGGATAAATACAGAGGGCTTTTGTTTTTTGTCATTATGATGATATTCAATTTTATCTGGTCCCCGCTTTTCTTTGGCGCAGGCGCGTATTTTGCGGCATTCGTTGCCATTCTGATGATGATCGTTCTGACGTTTTTTATAATCTGCTACTTCGGACGCATATATAAGATCGCCGCGGCGGTGATGGTGCTGTATTTGCTGTGGCTCTTTTTTGCGGCGTATCTAAATCTTGCGATCATTATTTTGAACTGATGTCGTAGTGAACAAAAATCCTTTTGCATTTTGTGAAAGTTGTACTATACAAGATAGAAAGCTTGGGCAATAGTGGGAAAATATGCGTATTTTCTATTGACAAACGATGTGAAAAAGAGTATAATATACGCATAGGCGAGAGGGCGTATTCACTCGTCTGTAAGCTCGCTTATATCAAATTTTAGGAGGAAACAAAAATGAAATTTACCCGTATTTTAGCGCTTGCTTTAGTTGCGATTATGGCGGCTCTTTGCCTCGCTTCCTGCGGCGCAGAAACTATCAACGTTAACCTTAGGATCAACTGTAACGATCCCGACTTCCCGATAATCCTCGACGTCAAGGTTCCGCTCAAGAGCAACGATCCTACAGTTCTTCAGGCATTTGTTGAGGGATGCATTCTCAACGAAATGGACTACACGCTTACAGAGGACGAGGAGTCCGTTAAGGATATCGACATCTACAAGGATTACGTAGATACCGAAACCAACACTACATACTATTGGTATTATACCATCAACGGTGCAGAGCCTACCTCCGGCAGAGCAGCAGACAACCTCGTTGCTGACGGCGACACGGTTGAGTTCATTTACACCTCGTACGTACCGGACGCTGAATAATCAAGCAAAGGAAGAACGCATGCGTTCTTCCTTTTTCTTTTCGGTAATATTTTGCGAATACTGTGAGTATAATGTAACAGCAAAATATTACCGGGAGGATAAAATATGTTTATATATTCAATGAGAGGCAGTACACTTAAGTTTTTTGGCGTTACGGCAGTAGCGATGGTGGCGCTTATCACGTTGCTTGTATTTATTCCGAGCGCCGAGCCGGCTATGTCTGACGGAGTGATCGGTGCCGTAGAGGCAGTTAAGTTCGATAAGATCAAGGACTCGGGCGATCGTATCGAGTTTTTACGCCAATTTGGCTGGGAGGTGGAGTCCGAGCCTGTTGAAATCGCAGAGGTGACTGTGCCCGAGGAGTTTGACAAGGTATATCAAAGCTACAACGAGCTCCAGAAAAAGCAGGGCTTTGATCTTACCAAGTACGCAAAAAAGAACGTTGACCGTTATACGTACCGCATCACTAACTACGACGGCTATGAGGGTGAGGTGCTTGTAAGCATTCTCGTACATAAAAACAAGGTCATCGGCGGCGATGTATGCTCTGCTGACGCAAACGGATTTATCCACGGACTTGACAAGAATATTGAATATTAAGAAAAATCCCCGTTCGTCCTGCGAACGGGGATTTACATTTGGAGCAGGTAAAGGGAGTCGAACCCTCCTATCAAGCTTGGGAAGCTTGCGTTCTACCGATGAACTATACCTGCGCTGCTACAATAAATATTATACTGCAAATATCGTGTTTTGTCAAGGATACAGAGGGATTTTTCAAAGAAAGCGTTCGACACGGTGCGACTTTACATCGGCGGTGTTTCACGCTGCGTGCCACCCCGTAATAAAATGATATGGGAGCGCGTATTACGCTTCATAAGACGTGAAACTTTTTGAAAATATTTTTTTGACGTGACTAAAACTCTCGTACTCGGTAAAAACTATTGACACAAGAAATTAAAAGCATGGAGAGTGAATTTTCATGACTGTAAAACGCGGAGATATTTATTACGCGGATTTAAGTCCCGTGGTCGGCTCGGAGCAGGGCGGACTGCGTCCCGTTCTTATCGTACAGAACGACGTTGGAAACAAGTACAGCCCTACGGTCATCGCCGCTGCGATAACCTCGCAGGTTGGAAAAAACCGTCTGCCGACACACATTGACGTGGTGGCAGACCAATACGGCCTTGCCAAGGATTCGGTGATACTTCTTGAGCAGATACGTACGCTTGATAAAAAGCGGCTCAAGGAAAAAATGGGGCATCTTGACGACGGAATCATGCAAAGGGTGAACGACGCCATAGGTGTCAGTTTTGGGCTTGAAACACCTATCATATGACGACTACATACCCGAATACGAAGAATTATACGGCGGGTATGCGGACGTAAATGACCGTCTCCTATAAGGGGGCGGTTTTAATTTTGCGCTAATGTGAGGCGAAGCGAGTTTTTTTGTGAACATTTGGCGAAGTATATTGCAATTGGCGTCGCGGCGGTGTTATAATATTTGTAGGATAGCGAATGAGGGGAGAGTGTTCTATGTATAAAATACTGACCGTCGATGACGAGGAAATGATACGCGCTCTTATAAGGAAGTACGCTGAGTTTGAGGGCCATGAGGTCACCGAGGCGGCTGACGGAATGCAGGCTGTAGAGCTTTGCCGAAAGCATGATTTCGACATAATTATTATGGATATAATGATGCCCGAGCTTGACGGATTTTCCGCTTGCCGTGAAATACGCAAATCCAAAAACACTCCTATAATAATGCTCTCTGCACGCGGTGAGGAGTACGATAAGATCAACGGCTTTGAGCTTGGTATTGACGATTACGTCGTAAAGCCCTTTTCGCCAAAGGAGCTTATGCTGCGAATAAACGCGGTGCTTAACCGCTCGAGAGCGAATGTCGCGCCATCGCAAAACGAGGTCGTCGAGATAGAGGGGCTTCGCGCGGACATTACGGCGCGCATCGTATATGTCGACGGCGAGAGAGTTGATATGTCCCCAAAAGAATACGACCTGTTTTTCTATATGCTTCGTAACCGCAACATTGCACTCTCGCGTGAGCGGCTTATAACAGAGGTTTGGGGATACGATTTTTACGGCGACGACCGTACGCTCGACACACATATAAAGCTCCTTCGTAAAAGTCTTGGTGAATATGCGCGTCTTATTGTGACGCTTCGAGGGGTGGGATACCGCTTTGAGGCAGAATAGAAGGAATTATGTGGGCAGGCTTGGCATCAGGTGGAAGCTTTTCGGATATATGATGGTTTTTCTCGCGATGCTGCTCGGGCTTTTGTGGTTGTTTCAGGTTGCGCTTTTTCCGGGAATTTACAAATCCGTGCGCATTGCACAGATAAAGAGCAGCGCGGCTGAGCTTGCCGAAAATATCGGCCTTAAGCGTGCTGAACTGCAGTCGCTTTCCGAGCTTATAGCCAATGACAAACATATTTGCGCTATGGTGCTCGATGAAACGGGAAATATTTTAGCGAGCGCTGACGTTTTGACCGACTGCGTTATACACACAATATCGGCGCGCAACGTTTATACGCTTTATATGCTGGCACTTGAAAACGGCGGTGAGAATATGTCCTCATTCAGGCTTGGCGCGTTTAAAAATTTGCGGCCGTCCGCAGGAAGCTATCCGCCGTACGGCACGGATAGTGCGCCTGATGATAACGGTGCCGAAAGTATGATATATACGAAGGTAGTGCCGTCTGAAAACGGCAGAGATATTATAGTCGTTCTCAACGCTACGGTCTCACCCGTCGCCTCTACTGTACGCACTCTGAAGACGGAGCTTATAATAATTACTGCGCTTATGGTGCTTCTTGCGGCGATTTTATCGTTCGTTCTCGCAAAGCGCCTCGGCGCACCGATCGTGAAGATAAACAACAGCGCAAAAGAGCTGGCGCGCGGAAAATACGATACCGAATTTGCCGTGGGGACCTATCGGGAAATAGCCGAGCTTTCCGACACGCTGACCTACGCCGCAGCGGAGCTATCCAAGACGGGTGCGCTTCAGCGCGAGCTTATTGCGAATATTTCGCACGATCTGCGAACGCCGCTTACGATGATAACCGGCTACGCAGAGGCCATGCGCGATATACCGGGTGAGAATACACCCGAAAACGTGCAGATAATCATAGACGAGGCCAAGCGGCTTTCCTCGCTTGTAACCGACGTGCTTGATATATCAAAGCTTCAGGCGGGGACGGTGGAGCTGTCCAAAACAGAGTTTAATCTTACGCAGACAATACATGAGGTTATCGGGCGCTTTTCGAAATTTACAGAGCAGGACGGTTGGACGATAGATTTTATACACGACTGCGAGGTAATAGTCGAAGCAGACCGCGCGCGCATTCTTCAGGTGGTGTATAATTTTATAAATAACGCGATTACTCACAGCGACGGAGAGAGGATCGTGACCGTCACACAGCGGGTAACCGAATATGACGGCAAAAAAGGGGTGCGCATTGAGGTTGCAGATCGCGGAGAGGGTATTCCGCCCGAGGATATTTCGAACATCTGGGACAGATACTACAAGGTCGACAAGACACATCGCAGAGCGGCTATAGGCTCCGGCCTCGGACTTTCGATAGTAAAGAACATACTCGATCTGCACGGAGCTAAATACGGTGTTCGAAGCGAGGTCGGAAGCGGCTCGGTGTTCTGGTTTGAGTTATAACAAAAACGGTTGACGCATTTGTTTTCTAAAGTGCGGTTTTGCAAGAATACGGTGTATCTCAAAAGAGGTATGCCGTATTTTTGTATTTGTGTCCGCAAATAACGGTTTGTAATAAGATATGGGTAAAGCCGCACATCCCACTTGAGTTTTTAGCATTTGACAAAGCCCTCGCTCCTTTCGGGGCGAGGGCCGATGTTATCAGCTATAGATTTTGCTGTTTTTTCTTGAGCATTTCATTGAGCTTGGCTGTGCTTCTTCTGATGATCGAATAAATAATCGCCCAAATTACGATATAGCCGACAACAAAAACTGCCGAGAATACTATAATCGGTATTATACCAAAGTCAAGCCAATCGTTGAGCAGATAGGTTCCGAGGTAACCGACGTACAAAACAGTGCCGTGAATTAAAATCGCCGTCATTAGCGGCAAACGCTCAACTTGATAGATAGCATTCATACCGCCGGCAATAAAAGCAAGCGCAGTGAGTGAAAGTATACCGGTGCAAGCTTCATTGACAGTTAAAGTGTGTACATCGGCAGTTTGCTGTAAAATCAGATAGACTATTGCCAGAATGATCGGACCTATAGCAGAGGCAACGGATGCACGGCGTAAAAACTCCAAGACAAACTTTTTCATATTCCTTCATATCTCCTTTTGATTTCCGCAAAGCAACGTCTTGAAACGTATTCTCGATAACCGCATCTAAATACGGCATCTATACCGCCGCTGAATGCTGCGTCAAATCTTTGAATACGGTGCTCGTTGGCAAGAGTTGACTTGTTAATACGGATAAAGTAAGAGGGCAAAATATCCTCTAAATCTCGAAGTCTGTCTTTGAGCCAGTAGCGGTTGCCGTTCGCATCAATAGCGGTCACCTTCCTATCAAGTATAGTAATACACTCTATTTCTCCAAAGGATAACTTTCGCATTTCTTCTTCACAGTGACCCATAATAAAGTCTGCTCCGGAAAAGCTATGCACGAGATCTTCTATCTCCTGTGTCAGGGAAGAAGGTGCGTGAACGATCGCTATTATTTCTTCTTCGGCGTCCTTATCAATGATTAACTTGTACTTCATTTTTTAATATCCTTACTGTTTTTTCATTTGTCTGAGGAAGCAGAACACTGCACTCACCGTTATTGCTGCGCTATACAGAACGATCGGCAGAACGTGTGTCCCCGCAAGCTCAAAATCTCCGTTAACCAAGGCTTTTTCCATTTCTGCTGCGTGATAAAACGGGAGGAGGTTTGCGGCTTTTTCAAAGAATCCACCCACGTGCTTTAAATCAAACCATACCCCCGAAAGATACGCAGATAGGTTGGTAAGTAATGCTCCGCAAATACCGCCTACCTGCTTGACGCTAAAGATACTCCCGCACAAAAGACCAAGTGCAATATTGAAAATTGCCATAGGTATTATACCGATAATCGCATATATAATATTCACGCTGATCGTAAGCCCCAAAGGAATTGCAGCAAGGTAGCAGATAACCGTCTGACAGAGAGCCATTGGCAAAAGCGGAAGCATATATCCAATAATAAAATCAAATCCGGTAAGAGGCGTTGTATATAGTCTTTGTAAGAGTGCGCTTTCTCGATCTTTGGCAATCAGCGTTGCTGAAAATAGCGTCATAAATGAGAGTCCAAAGACGGTAATGCCAGGGGTTAACGCGTCAATTTCAAACAGACTTACGGGAATGTTTGCCTGTATGGCACTGAGAAGCATTAACAAAACCAAGGGGAATCCCAGCCCAAATCCAAGGTTGAGCGGATCGCGCAGGATCTCTTTCGTACATCTTTTGGTGAAGGTCATCATTTTCATACCGCACGCTCCTTTACGATAGAAATGAACGCTGATTCAAAATCGTTTGTTCCGGATCGTTCAATAAGCTCCTCTGCCGTACCTACCGCAAGAAGCTTGCCGCTTTTCATAATGCCTATGCGGTCTGAAAGCACTTCGGCCTCTTCCATATAATGCGTAGTTAGGATAATCGTAATTTTGCCCTTCAAAGAGCGAATCATTTCCCAAAGCTCGTGCCTTGCTATAACGTCGAGCCCAAGCGTGGGTTCGTCTAAAAATAGAATTTCAGGCTCGCTGATCAAGGCCATCGCAATACTGACACGGCGCTGCCAGCCACCGGACAGCTTCCCGGCTTTTCGTTGCAAAACGCTATCCAAACCGAAGCACTCTGAAAGCTCTGTGATCTTTGCCCCTGTTTTTTTCTTGTTGAAGCCGTGAATACCGCATATCAGTTCCAGATTTTCCTTTACGGAAAGCCCCGGTGCGACGGCGGTTTCTTGTGGGGATACACCAATCAAGTGTTTTACTTGTTTCGCTTCCTTTGCAATATTATAATCGCCTACAATAGCATCTCCGGCCGTAGGCTTTGTCAGGCAGGAAAGCATTTTGATCGTCGTAGTCTTTCCTGCACCGTTTATGCCAAGCAGGGCAAATAATTCACCCTGCCGTATTTCCAAATTAAGCTTATCTACAGCAGTTATATCTTTGTACTGCTTGACAAGCTCGGTCGTTTTAATTGCCGGCATTCGTTTCCCTCCGTTCCTTTTTGGCTTGCGGATGTTATTATATCAAATAAAAACGGAGAATTGTTGATTTTTGTCTTATCGGTCGTTTCTGATGTCTAATCGGATTTCAAAGTAAAAAAGAAAATCTGCAAATGTGCAAAAAAATACGAGAATCACCGAAATGTTCTCGTATTTTTTTCTTTGGTGTTGCAATGCTCTTGATTCTCAAAAACTGTTCATAAGGTAAGAGGGCATTAGCGTCAACCGTTTTCGTTACATATATTTGTATTCAACCTGATCGTAAAGCTTATTCATAACGCTCGCCATACAGAATATCCATATAACCATAGCCACGAATGCGGCAAGCCAAATGTCTGCAATAACGTCTGCGCGAAGGAGCAGATACGAGAGATTGATAAGTGCGACGATTACAAACGCTATAAAGGCTGCTGTAAGCGATCTGTTTATCTGCCGCTGTGTGTCGGCGCTAAACTCGATTATGCGCTTGTCTTTAACGTCGGGGGCGACGGCGAGATGCTCGCTTACGATCTTTTTAAGCTCGCGGCATATGACGTATACCGTTGCTATCATAGCGGCATATTCGATGATTGCAAGCACGCGCGTTGCGTTAAAGAGGTAGTACGTTTCGAAATCGTGATAAACGTCGCCTATGCGGAAATATGCTCCGAAATAAAGTGAGAGCGCAAACGATGCACCTGACGCGACTGCGAAGATCGAGGGCACGATAACAGCGGCTTTAGAAACGGAAGATATACGGCGAAGCAACACCATCGCGGCGATGACGAATATCGCGCATACGAATGTGGGTACGAAGTTTACGCCGTCAAGCCACATATTCGGAAGAAAAGCAAGTCCGACGATTATTAGGGAAATACACGTGCGAAGTCTGCGGCGGATAGCTAAACCTGTATTGCTGCCGATCTCGTTTTGGTAATCGTGAAGAACACGCTCGAGAAACGGAGTATCCTTTGAGATGCGGTTTGTATAGGAAATAATATTTGCGAGCCATACGATGCCGATGAGTGCGCCGACTATAATGTTTATAACAACGAGAAAGTTTCTGTAATATGCGGGGTCTCTTCGTATATCGCTTGTGATCTCCCCGGAATATAGCGAGCACAGCTCGGGAAAAACGCAGAATGCGGTTTTTACTATAAAAAATAAGCTTGTGAGAAGGCGAACGTCCTTGTATTTCTTAAAAATTGCCTTGCAATCGAAGCGAGTGCCGAAATATTCAAGTCCGTCGAATATTCTCGCCGAGGCGGGAAGCGCGTACATAAGCTCAATCACGCCAAACGCAAATACGAAGATGAGCACGTACGTACTGTCAACGAACGGAATGAGCGCCATAGAGAACATCTTTAAAAGCATAAACCAACGAAGTCGGCCAACAGAAGCCATAGCGTCAGCTATATTGGGACAGAGGTCCGCCCACTTGGAAAGTCCCCTCATCAAAAAGACGTATCCGAAGAAGTCAGGAAGAATATCCACGACGTTAATGCACGGATTAAAGAGGAATACGAACGCAGCTATGAGATACGAGTATCCAAGCTCTTTTTTTGGCGTGGATTTTTCCTTGACACTGTTTTTACTTAGCATATGTAAAAGCCTTTCTTAATGTATAGCTTTATTTCTTATTGCGCTTTGTCCACGCAACGATCTTGTCAAAAATATCGCCGCTGTTTGGCATATCCTCGTCCCCCTCAAGGCAGATATGTGCGTAGCAGGAGAAAATGAGTGCGAGATTGAGGAAAAGTATGACGTATGCAAATAGGAACGATATAATTCCAAGATACCCCGTCACTATCGTAAAGCTGTCGCTCGCGGCAGTGCTGTACGTACGGACAAGCGAACATACGCTTGCCGCGATTTCCGCGATGAGATACGCCGCGTTTACCGATAGCATAAAAACGCTTCTTTTGGCGAGCTTTGGAAGCTCAACCTCGCCCGATAGCTTGTATACTCCAACAAAAAGCGCAGTGGTAAATGCCACGATGCCAAGCGCGTAAATAGCGTTTGTCGTTGGTACTAACACCGAGTTTGTTTGCTCGTTTAACATACCGTCGAGCCCTGCAACGTCGAGCATAAGTGCGGCGAGCGCCAGAGCAGAAAGCACCGCCCCGAGAATTTTTGCAATACGGAACGCACGGTTATCGGCACAGTAATGCCCAAGTCGCTTTAGCCCGAACAGCATAACGATACAGCCGATAAGTGCGATGTTTGGCAGCACGTCAATACGGCTGAGCGGGAAAAATATCAGAAAAAAGTAACCTATAAAAAGCAGACCAAATCCCATTTTTAGTGTCCTTTCGCCTCTCCCGTTGGGGAGAGGCGTAATCGTTTTATTCTTCGCTTGTGTCCAAGCCCGAGCCGCAGCACTTCTTGTACTTTTTGCCAGAGCCGCAGGGACACGGATCGTTGCGTCCGACCTTTACCGCCTGCTTTGCGGTGGCGCTCACTATGCCTGCCTTTGCAGGAGCTGCTGCAGTGGCAGGGCGTCTTACCATACCGCCTGCGAATCCCTCACTCGTGGGCTTTGCAACCTCAACTCGCTTTATTTCCTGCTCGCTGCGAATTTGTACGGAAAGCAACTTGCGCACCGTATCCTCGCGTATCTGCGCGACCATATTGTCGAACATATCTGCACCGATAAAGCGGTATTCGTTGATCGGGCTGCGCTGTGCGTATGCCTGAAGTCCGACGGAGGAGCGAAGATCGTCCATTGCGTCGATGTGGTTCATCCAATTCTGATCGACCGAGCCGAGAAGCATTACGCGTTCGATCTCACGCATACGCTCGCCGAGGATCTCCTCCTTGGATGAGTAAAGTGCATTTGCGCGCTCGTGGAGCACGTCTGCGATGTCTTCCTTCTTTAGTGTGGGGAGCTCATCTTCGGTATACTTGAAGTCGTCTTCTTTGCAGAGGAGCCCGAAGAAGTGTGTGCGGATAGCATCAATGCCCCAATCTGCAGGATTTTCAGCAGAGGTGTATCTGCTTACAACCTCGTCGATGGTTTCGCTAATCATACCTCGTATAGTTTCGCTAAGGTCTGCGCCGTCGAGCACCGAGCGGCGCTGTCCGTAAATGATATTACGCTGCTGATTCATAACGTCGTCGTACTCGAGGACCGTCTTGCGGCGCTGGAAGTTAGTGTCCTCAAGACGCTTCTGTGCGCCCTCGATAGCATTGGAAAGAATATTTGCATCGATCGGCTGATCCTCTTCAAGACCGAGACGGTCAACCATTCCGATAATGCGTTCACTTCCGAAAAGGCGCATAAGGTCGTCCTCAAGAGAGAGGAAGAAGCGGGATTCACCGGGGTCACCCTGACGGCCCGAGCGTCCGCGAAGCTGATTGTCGATTCGACGGCTTTCGTGACGCTCCGTACCGATTATGAACAGACCGCCGACGTCGCACACCTTCTTTGCTTCGGGTGCGATCTCAAGCTTGTACTTTTCGAGTGCCTCGTGATACTTTTCGCGTGCCTCGAGCACGATCTCATCAACGTCGTTTGACATACCGACGGCAACTACGATAACCGATTCGTCGTAACCGAGCTTTCTAAGGTCGTTTTTCGCAAGGAACTCCGCATTACCGCCGAGCATAATATCCGTACCGCGTCCTGCCATATTGGTGGAAATGGTAACCGCGCCGAGCTTGCCCGCCTGAGCTACGATCTCCGCCTCTTTTTCGTGGTACTTTGCGTTGAGCACAACGTGAGGAATGCCGTTTAGTTTAAGCTTCTTCGACAGCTCCTCGGATTTTTCAATCGAAACCGTGCCGACGAGTACAGGCTGTCCCTTCTCGTGGCACGCCTTTATCTGATTTACAATAGCGTTGTATTTGCCGTTTACGGTCTTGTAAACGACGTCGCTGTGGTCCTTTCGTATCATCGGCTTGTTGGTGGGTACCTCGACGACGTCGAGCGCGTATATCTCACGGAACTCGTTTTCCTCGGTGAGCGCCGTACCCGTCATACCCGACAGCTTCTTGTAAAGACGGAAGAAGTTCTGGAAGGTGATGGTTGCGAGCGTTTTGCTCTCTTTTTTGATGTCAACGTGCTCTTTTGCTTCGATAGCCTGATGCAAGCCGTCCGAGTAACGTCTGCCGGGCATAACGCGTCCCGTGAATTCGTCGACGATCAAAACCTCGCCGTCCTTGACGATGTAATTTACGTCGCGCTGCATAGAGCCGTGTGCCTTGATAGCCTGATTTATGTGGTGCGAAATAGTCGAGTTCTCCGGGTCGGAGAGGTTTTCAATATCGAAAAATGCCTCTGCCTTTTTGATGCCGCTGGCGGTGAGGGTAACGTTCTTTGCCTTTTCGTCAACTATATAATCGCCGTCGATATGGTCGTCGAGCTCCTTGGAGTCAAGCTCCTTGATAACGAATTTTTTGAGCGTGCGAACGAACTTGTCTGCACGGTCATAGAGATCGGTCGATTTTGCTCCGATACCCGAGATGATAAGCGGCGTTCTCGCCTCGTCTATAAGGATTGAGTCGACCTCGTCTACGATAGCAAAGCTGTGTCCGCGCTGGGTGAGCTGCTCCTTATGGACAACCATATTGTCGCGCAGATAGTCGAAGCCGAATTCATTGTTGGTGCCATAGGTTATGTCGGCGTTGTATGCGTTGCGCTTGGCTTCCTTGGTCTGGTCGTGTACGATGAGTCCCGTGGTAAGACCGAGATAGCCGTAGACCTTACTCATCTCCTCACTGCCGGTCTTTGCGAGATATTCGTTTACGGTAACGATGTGAACGCCGTTGCCGGTGAGCGCGTTGAGATAAGCGGGAAGCGTTGCAACGAGGGTTTTGCCCTCGCCCGTTTTCATCTCGGCAATTCTGCCCTGATGAAGTATAATACCGCCTATAAGCTGAACTCTGAAAGGACGCTTGCCAAGCACTCGGTCGGCCGCCTCTCGAACCGTCGCGAATGCGTCGGGCAGAATATCGTCAAGAGTTTCGCCCTTTGAAAGGCGCTCCTTTAAAACGGCAGTCATACCGCGAAGCTCGGAGTCGCTCATTGCCTTATATTTGTCGGCGAGTGCTTCGATTTTGTCTACGGTAGGAATAAGCTTTTTCACCTGACGCTCGCTGTATGTTCCGAAAATTTTATCAAAAACCTTCATTACTGTGTATCTCCAATTCTTGCGAATTATTTTGCATCAAAACATATACATAGTTATTATACTACATCTTTAATAATATTGCTATAAATATTTGTAAACTTTCAGCTTTTTTGAGTGGGTGACAATTATCTTTCTTGTACTTTTTTATAATGTTTTTGTATTTTCGTGCAGTGCTATTGATTTTGGTTGGGCGTTATGATATAATTACTCTGCGAAAATATTTTTTATAGGAGAAATTTTCTATGAGAAAATTGAGCTTTGTTAATTTGCGTATAATGCTTTGCACTGCGCTTCTTATAGTGGCGTCGCTTGCCGTATCCGTAGCGGCAGAGCCGGCGGAAATTTATGCGGTCAGCGAGGCTGTCCCGTCAGATAACGTGCTTTACAGAACGGATTTCGATAGCCCATATTCGCTCAACGGCGTTTCAGCGAGCTCTGATTCACTTAAACAGGTATTATCCGATAACGGCGCGTACTTACAATTCTCGCGTATTCCGATAAATACGTCCGGAATTGATATATTTCATCCGACAAATACCATTCCTGCGGGAATTTATAAGTTTACGGGATATTTCCGTATGATGTACGTCGATGAGGTAACTGCGCTTCGTGTGCTTTTTTTGGATAAAAACGGCACTACCCAGCGTATAAACGTTTTCCCGACTTCAGACGAGTGGATGAAGGTTGAGTGCTATATTACACTGAACGCTGCCCTCGACTATATTCGCATTTGCGGTATGGAGGACGCGAGATATATTCAGCCGTACTGCATTGATAATTTCTCGCTCGTTCCTGTTCCGTCCGTCCCCGGCGATTACGTTCATAACACGAATTGGGGTACGTTCGTTTCTCCCGGTCAGGCCGAAAGCAGTCAGGTAGATTCGCTTTTTGATTATCCCGCATACGACGAAAAGTTCGAGTCACGGTATGAGGTGCAGGGCGTTATAGTCAATCAGGACGCAGACGCGTTTGTATCGAGCGCGGGAAGTGCAAGCGAAGCGTCGCTTCGCGAATTTGCTCTCGGTTACGCCGACTCCCACGTTACCGATTTTATGATATGCCTTAACAATATGAACGCAACGTATCCGTCAGAGGTGTGGACTGACCTCGCAGAGAAGTACCTGCAGACCGAAGAAAACGGATATACTGTTAACTACAAGAACGAGCCAAAGGCTAAGGGCGCATACGACCACTTTATTGTCAATGGTCTTGACTACATAAAGACGTGGTGCGAAACATTCCCCGAGGTAGGCATCAATCCGTGGATATCTATTCGAATGAACGACCTTCACAGAGAGGTTCCGACATCGGTGCTTGTTTCGGAATTTTGGCATAAAAATCCGCAGTTTTTCCGAGTTCGGCGCAGTAATACGGCAGTCAGCTCTTATTTTAGACCGGCATTTGACTATACGCACAAGGAAGTGCGCGAGTATTTTCTCAGCTTCATAAACGAGGCGCTCGGTCGCTATGACTCATACGGTATCGAGCTTGACTGGCAGCGTGAAATTTGTCTTTGGTATCCCGGCGGTGAGTATAGCGGTCTTGAGATACTCAATGACTTTATGCGTGAGGTCGAACGTTTAGTAGGTGTTTATGAGGAGGTCCGCGGTCACGAGATAAAGATATGCGTGCGCGTGGCTTCGGATATAGTTACCAACTATGAGCACGGACTTGACGTGCTCACATGGGCGTCCGAGGGCATTGTTGATATGATAATTCCCACTGGAAGATATTCGACTACGGATAACGATATTCCCGTATCGCTCTGGATCTCGCTTATGCACCCGTACGGTGTTGACGTCGCACCGTGTATCGAGATAAATCAGCTCAGCGGTACAAACGTGATTATCGATCATACGCTTGAAACCTACAACGGTATTGCCGCAAGCTTCCTCTCGCAGGGTGCGGACAAGATAGCGCTCTACAACCAGTACATCGGTGGAATCGGCGCAAAGATCGAAACCAAGCATAAGGTTTCTACCGACGATGAAACAGTTGCAGGAACGTGGCGCCATTGGAATATCGTATCGACCATTGGCTCGTACGACAAGCTTATGACGAAAAATCGCCGCGTGATACTCACCTACAACGACACGTATCAGTTTTGGAGAAAATCCCAGGCACAGCTTCCGGTGAGTGTACCCGGCGGCGCGGTCGTAACGCTTCGCATACCGTTCGGTGACGTTCCGGTTGGTGCCAAGGTGACGCTTAAGTTTGCCGCGAGTGCGCCGAACGATACTCTGGTGCCGGAGGTTTATGTAAACTCTGTGCGCGCCAAGTCCGTAGGCGTAGAGCCGTGCGACGGCGGATATACTGAAAACTCTATAGTTTGCTACAGCGTACCGGCGAGCGCAGTGAATGACGGCTACGTGGTGGCAGAGATAATACCAACTCACGACGTTACTATTGATTATGCAGAAGTAAGAGTTGATGTTGAGTGATATATATGAAAAAATCCCGACACACGAAAGTGTGTCGGGATTTTGCTGTTGTTGCGGTTACTCATTATTCCTCAATGATGTAGTCATTAACCGAGGCAACAGCCCCCGTGGGGTACAAAACTAATGTTTGAAACTTGGAACTACACACATTGCTGTGCATAGCAACTGACTGAAGAATATATTGATTCCCGCGGCTATCCTTGAGTGTGTGTCCGATGACGGTGTGCTGCAAAGCTCCGTCTATATCAACGGTCAGCAATCCGCGGATTGTTTCAATACGTACTATTTTAAACATTAGGCTTACATCTTAGCAAGTGCTTGCTCGAGGTCTGCGATGATGTCCTCGACGTCCTCGATACCGACAGACAGACGAATGAGGTCAGGCATTACGCCTGCCGCGATAAGCTGCTCATCGGTCATCTGACGGTGAGTGGTGCTTGCAGGGTGGAGTAGACAAGTGCGCGCGTCCGCAACGTGCGTTACGATAGCGCCGAGCTTTAAGCTATCCATAAACTTGGTAGCCGCCTCGCGTCCGCCCTTTACGCCGAACGAGATAACGCCCGACGAGCCGTTTGGCAGATACTTCTGCGCGAGCTCGTAGTACTTGCTCGACTTAAGTCCGGGATAATTTACCCATGTTACCTTGTCGGAAGCCTCGAGGTACTCGGCAACCGCCTGCGCGTTCTCGCAGTGTCGCTTAACGCGAAGGTGGAGCGTTTCAAGACCGAGATTCAAGAGGAAAGCGTTCTGCGGCGACTGGATAGAGCCAAGGTCGCGCATAAGCTGTGCGGTTGCTTTGGTGATGTAACCGCCCTTGCCGAAATCCTTTGCGTAGGTAACGCCGTGGTAGGAGTCGTCGGGGGTTGTCATGCCGGGGAACTTGTCGGCGTTTGCGAGCCAATCGAAGTTACCCGAGTCAACTATAACGCCGCCGACTGCGGTAGCGTGACCGTCCATATATTTGGTGGTCGAATGGATAACGATGTCCGCGCCGAACTTGAAGGGGTTGCAGTTTATCGGCGTGGGGAAGGTGTTGTCGATGATGAGCGGTACGCCGTGAGCGTGCGCCTGACGTGCGAACTTCTCGATATCGAGCACGATAAGCGCGGGATTTGCGAGCGTTTCCGCGAACACTGCCTTGGTGTTGGGCTTGAAGGTGGCTTTCAGCTCTTCCTCGGTGATGTCGGGGTGAACGAAGGTAGCCTCGATACCCATACGCTTCATCGTGACGGCGATTAAATTAAAGCTGCCGCCGTAGATAGCGGAGGAGGCAACGATATGGTCGCCTGCGCCGAGGATAGTAAATAGTGAGAAGAATGTCGCCGCCTGACCGGACGAGGTGAGCATAGCCGCAACGCCGCCCTCGAGTGCCGCGATCTTAGCCGCAACAGCATCGTTGGTGGGGTTTTGCAGACGGGTGTAGAAGTAGCCACTTTCGGAAAGGTCGAAAAGACGTCCCATCTGCTCGCTCGACTCGTACTTATATGTGGTGGACTGATATATCGGAAGCACGCGTGCTTCGCCGTTCTTCGGGGTGTAACCAGCCTGAACGCAGTTTGTGTTGATCTTGTATGCCACTTAAATCACTCCTTTTATTTAGCGGGCTTGTAGCCGTCCTTGAGCGTTACTACGCGGTTGAAGGTGTTAGGTGTCTTGGAGTCAACGCAGAAGTAACCGGTGCGCACGAACTGGAACTTGTCGCCCGGCTTCGCATCAGCGCAGATAGGCTCAAGCTTTGCGCCCTTTATGACCTTCTTCGAGTCGGGATTTAAGAAATCCGTGTACTTCATACCGTCGGGAAGCTTTGAGGGATCCTCGAGCGTGAGAAGATTCTCGTAGAGTACGACGTCGGCACTGGCGGTGTTGCTTGCGGAGAGCCAATGGATGGTACCCTTGATCTTGCGTCCGTCAACGGGATTGCCGTTGCCCGTTTCAAGGTCTGCGGTAGCGTGAATCTCCTTGATGCTGCCGTCGGCGTTCTTGACGATTTCGCCGCACTTGATGATATACGCGCCCATAAGGCGAACCTCTCCGTCGGGCTTCAGGCGGAAGAACTTGGGAGGCGGAACCTCGGCAAAGTCCTCGGCGTCGATATACACCTCTCTTGTCATAGGAACCTGTCTTGTGCCAAGCTCGGGCTTCTGAGGATGATTGGGAACAGTTATCATTTCCTCACGGTCCTCGGGATAGTTATCGATAACTACCTTTATGGGATTTACAACGGCTATGCGGCGAAGCGCGTTTTCGTTGAGATCGTCACGCACGCAAGCTTCAAGCTGACGAACGTCCACAGTGTGGTCCGTATTGGTAACACCGGCTTCACGAACAAACGTGAAGAGCGCGTTGGGAGTATATCCGCGACGGCGCAAACCGCAAAGCGTGGGAAGACGAGGATCGTCCCAGCCGTCCACGTGTCCCTCCTCTACGAGCTGACGGAGGTAACGCTTTGACATTACTGTATATGTGATATTCATACGTCCGAATTCCCACTGATGCGGCTTTTTCTCAAAGCCGATCTTATCCACTACCCAATCGTAAAGAGGTCTGTGGTTACGGAACTCACTCGAGCAGAGAGAGTGTGTGATGCCCTCAAGCGCGTCCTGAATGGGATGCGCGAAGTCGTACATAGGGTATACGCACCACTCGTCGCCCTGACGGTGATGATGAATATGCTTGATTCGGTAAATTACGGGGTCACGGAGATAGGGATTGTCGGACGAAGGATCGATCTTTGCGCGAAGCGTTCTTGCGCC